>JBFZCF010000026.1:0-18896 GCA_041308065.1 Burkholderiales bacterium | reverse complement strand
CTCGCGTGGTACGTGTTGCTGTTCGGCGCCGCGATCGCCGCGACGCTGCCCCGGCTGCGCGCGACGCGCTTCTCGGACGAGTCGCGCGCGGGCAACCAGTTCGTCAGCGCCGTTGCGCTGCTGAAGTCGCTGTTCGATGCGAAGCGGGATGGCCGAACGGGGCTGCCCACGAGCGAACTCGCGCGCGCCGTGCGCACGCCGATGGACGAGGCCGAGCGGTTGCTCGAGTCGCTCGAACGGTTGGGCTACGTGAGGCGCGCGGCCACCACGCTGACTGGGCGGGCGCGGGAGCAGGACTGGCTGCTTGTCTGCGACACCGCGACGATGACGCTCGCGCCGGTCTTCGGACGGTTTGCGATCGATCCGACCAACACCCTCTTGTCGGTGGCGTCGGTTGGACTGGCGCCCGTGTGCCGGCGCTGGTCGGAGGCGGAGTGGCTCAAGGTGCCGTTGGACGAGTCGCTCGGTTCCGGCTAGGCGAGTCCGGTCTCGCCGAGCAGTTCGACCGGATGCGGCGGGCGTTCCGACGCGTTGCCGCAGGCGAGCGAGCCGGTCGGGCCGTACTTGTCGCAGCCCCAGCAGATGCGGTGGGGACTCTTCGGGGCGACGGGAAACCTCTTGCCCGCGCCAGGTCAGGGCAAGGGCCCGATGCGCGACAGCAGGCAGCGCCGGTTGCGGACCGCGCTGAGCAGCGCCTCGATGCCGAGGCCGCCGATGACGACGGCGGCCAGCACGGGGCCGACCGACAGGTCGTGCATGAACGAGGCCAGGATGACGATCGCGATGGCCACGAACAGCGCGCCGACCAGCACGGCGGCGACACGCTCCCGCATGCCCTGGTCCTTCGCCGGGTTCGGATTGTCGATCATGCAGGATAGGTCGTGCGGTGCAAGGCAACAGAGGTGCGCATCGTGGACCTCGGGATCGGGCGGTGGGCGTCAATCTTACGGCGTGCCGACGCGGGTCAGGTCACGCTGACCACGAGCGCCGCCGCGCCAAGCACCAGCACGCCGGCGACGCGCTCCGTGAGGCGGGCAAACCGCGGATCGCTCGTCAGCCTCGCCGCGCGCGAGGCGAGGTAGCCGTAGGCGCCGAGAATGAAGAACTCCGGAACGATGGAGCCGGCGGCGAGCCACGCCATCTGCGGGCCGACCGGCAGCTTTGGATCGACGAACTGCGGCAGGATCGCTGCGAAGAACACCAGGGTCTTGGGGTTGGCCAGTTGCAGCGTCAGTCCAGCAAGGTAGATCGCGCGCGGCGCGCCGCCGGAGCGCTCGTCGCGGCTCACGGCGATCGGCGAGGGCCGCCCGAACAGCGCGGACAGCCCGATGTAGACGAGGTACGCCGCGCCGAGCCACTTCACGGCGAAGAAGAAAGTCTTCGAAGTCACCAGCACCGCGCCGAGCGCTGTCGCCGAGATCGCAAAGTAGATCGCGTTGGCGCTGAGGATCCCGAGCGTGGCGTGGATCGACTTGCGCGCGCCGTAGGTCAGGCCGCAGGCGATCACCAGCATCACGGCCGGCCCGGGCGACAGCGACAGCGCCGCCTCGGCCAGCACGTACAACCAGAAGGTGTCCCAGTTGACGGCGTCGAGCCAGAGCGCCACGGCTAGGGCGCTGTGAACGCGCGCCGAGCGAAGTCCGCGATCGCTGCGCGCACGCCGTCCGGGTTCTCGGCCATCAGCGCGTGGCCGGCGTGGGGCAGCGTCACGACCTGGGGCTGCCGGCAGGCGTCTATCAGCGCCTTCGCCGCGCGCGGCGGCGTCATCGAGTCCGAACTGCCGAGCACGAACAGCACCGGGCACTGGAGTTCCGCCGCGGTCTCGAGGCCGGCTGCGTAACGGTTGCAGGCGACGAAGTCGGTCGGCAGCACGTCGTCGCCGTCGCGCGTCCGGATGCGCTGCATCAGGCGCAGGTTCTGCCACATGGTGGAGAAACCCGGTCCGGGGTTCGACGGCTTGCGGTCGAATCCAGCGATCGACGAGCTGTGCGACCAGACGTTGATCATGTCCAGCGCTTCGTCCGGCGCCTCGCGCGTGGCGTTCAGCAAAGGCTCGGCGACGCGCATCGGAAAGGCCGTCGCCACTAGCGCAACGCCGCGTGCAGTCTCCGGCAGACGCTTCGCCAGTTCGAGCGCGATCAGGGACCCCATGCTGTGGCCGACCGCGATGAACCGGCCCACTCCGGCGGACCGCAACGCGTCGGCGATGCGATCGGCCATCTCCTCGACGGTTGCGAGAGGCGGGCCGTCGCTTCGCATGTGGCCCGGCAGGTCGAGCGCGAGCACGGCGTAGCCGTGGTGCGCGAGGTAGCGGCTCTGCAGGATCCAGACGCTGTGGTCGTGCTGGGCGCCGTGCAGGAACACGACGGTGGGTCTCGTGGCGTCGAATGGCCTGCCGCCGGTGTAGGCGTAGAGGCGGGGCGAGGTCGAGAGATCCATCAGCCCACCTTCTGCGCGCGCTTCAACGACTGGGCGAGGTCGTCGATCAGGTCGGCCGGGTCTTCGAGACCGACGGACAGGCGGATCGTGCCCTGGGTGATGCCGGCCGCCTCCAGCTGCTCGTCCGGTACCCGGAAGTGGGTCGTCGAGGCGGGGTGGATCACCAGCGACTTCGCGTCGCCGACGTTGGCAAGGTGCGAGAACACCTGCAGCGACTCGACGAAGGCGCGGCCGGCGGCGCGGGTGCCCTTGAGGTTGAAGCTGAACACCGCGCCGCATCCGCGCGGCAGCAGGCGCTGCGCGAGCGCGTGATCCGGATGCGAGGGCAGTTCGGGGTACGCGACCGACTCGACGGCCGCGTGGCCCGCCAGGAACTCGACCACCTTGCGAGCGTTGTCGACGTGGCGTTGCATCCGCAGCGGCAGCGTCTCGAGCCCCTGCAGGAGGAAGAAGGCGGTGTGCGGGCTCATGCAGGCGCCGAAGTCGCGCAGTCCCTCGCGCCGGGCGCGCAGCAGGAATGGCGCGACGGTGCTTTCCTCGGCGAAGTTCATCCCATGGAAGCCGACATAAGGCTCGGTGAGCGTCGGGAATTTGCCGCTGGCGAGCCAGTCGAACGTGCCGCCGTCGATCAGCACGCCGCCGATCGCCACGCCGTGGCCGCCGATGAACTTGGTCGCCGAGTGATACACGAGGTCGGCGCCGTGGTCGAAAGGCGTCATCAGGAACGGCGTCGTGAATGTCGAGTCGACCATGAGCGGCAACCCCTGGCGGTGCGCGATGTCCGCGACCGCCGGGATCCGCTCCCAGGCGCCGAGGTCGCGCGGGTCGATGAAGGTCGTGTCGATGCCGAAGCGCCCGAGCGTGTAGCCGAGCAGGTTGTGCGATCCGCCGTACAGCGAACGGCTGGCCACGATGTGCGCGCCGGCGCCCATCAGCGTGACGATCGCAAGATGCAGCGCCGCCTGCCCGCTTGCGGTTGCGATCGCGCCGACCCCTTTCTCGAGCGCCGCCATGCGTTCCTCGAAGACGGCGACCGTCGGGTTCGAGATGCGCGAGTACACGTGGCCGGAGCGCTCCATGTTGAAGAGGGCGGCCGCGTGGTCGGAGTCTTCGAAGACATACGACGCGGTGGCGTAGATGGGCACCGCGCGGCTGCCGGTGGCCGGGTCGGGCGGCTGACCCGCGTGGAGCGCGAGTGTGTCGAAACCTGGGTAGCGAACGGGCATGGCGGCGGCCTGGTGCGTGGGAATGCCGATCATGCCAAAACGCGCTGCGCCATATTGCGGATGCACAATGAAATATCGCGCGCGTTTGCCATTGCGCACGGTGCGTTCGAGGACTAGGGTGAGAGGGCGGGTAGCGACGGACGGAGGAGACAATGACGACAGTGACCGTGGCCGACTTGGATATCGCACTGCGCCGGCAGCCCCTGATGCGGGAATTCACTCCGGTTCAGTTCGACCAGTTGATGAGCATCGCCGAACTGGTGGACTTCGAGCCGAATGAAGTCATCCACCGCGAGGGCGACGAAAGCGACAAGCTCTTCCTGGTCGTCCGCGGACACGTGGCGATCGAGCTCGCCGGGCGCCTCGAGGTGCTGCGGGTCGAGACCGTCGGGCCGGGCGGCGAGTTCGGGTGGTCGTCGATGCTGCAGGGCGCGGGCCGCTACTTCCAGTCGCGCGCGCTGGACGGCGTCCAGGCCCTCGCGTTCGATGCCGCCGAGCTGCGCCTGATGTGCGAGGAGGACCCGCGGTTTGGATATGCCCTGATGACGCGGCTGCTGGCCGTGGTCGCCGAGCGCCTGCAGGCCACGCGGCTGCAGATCGTCGACATGCACTGGACGCCGGCGAAGCGCGCCGGCGCGTAGATCCCGCCTTTCGAAGGCCGAGGCAAGTGCGGACGGCTGGTGTCCGCTGCTCGGTCCGGCGGCCGCACACCGGCCGCTTAAACTTCGCGGATGGACACGCGGAGTGCCTTGCATCCCCCGATCGAACCGTTCGACAGCGGCATGCTGTGGCTCGACGACGTGCACACGATGTACTGGGAGACGTCGGGCAATCCCGGTGGCGTTCCGGTGCTGTTCCTGCACGGTGGCCCCGGTGGCGGATCGTCCCCCGAGCACCGGCGCTTCTTCGACCCGACATTCTTTCGTGCGGTGCTGTTCGATCAGCGTGGCGCGGGAGCGTCGACGCCGGTGGGCGAGACGAGAGGCAACACCACGCAGCAGCTGATCGACGACATCGAGCGCCTGCGGGAGTACCTGGGCATCGAGCGCTGGATCGTCTTCGGCGGATCGTGGGGCAGCACGCTCGGCCTGGCGTACGGGCAGGCGCATCCGTCGCGCTGCCTGGGCTTCCTGCTGCGCGGCATCTTCCTCGGCCGGCCCAGCGAGATCGACTGGTTCCTGCATGGCCTGAGGAACGTCTTCCCGGAGGCCTGGCACAAGTTCGCCGGGATGCTGCCGCCGGACGAGCGCCATGATCTGCTGCGTGGCTACCTCAAACGGCTGTTCGACCCGGACCCGCGGGTGCACCTGCCGTATGCGCGGGCGTGGAGCGAGTACGAGGGCACCTGCTCCACGCTGCTGCCGAACCCGGACCTCGTCCGTCACTTCGCCGACGAGGCCCTCGGCCTGGCGAGGCTCGAGGCGCACTACTTCGCGCATGAGTGCTTCCTCGGTCCGAACGAACTGCTGGGCCGGATCGACCGCATCCGCCACCTGCCGGCGTCCATCGTGCAGGCGCGCTACGACATGGTGTGCCCGATCGTGAACGCCGACGAACTCGCGCGCGCCTGGCCCTCGGCCCGCTACGTGATCGTTCCCGACGCCGGCCACTCGGTGTGGGAGCCGCCGGTGCGCGCGGCGGTGGTCGCCGAACTCGAACGACTGAAGCTCCGCCTGAAGGAGGCCTGATGCCGCGCTTTGCCGCCAACATCAGCACGCTGTATCCCGAACATCGGCTGCTCGACCGCATCGCCGCCGCGGCCCGTGACGGCTTCGCCGCGATCGAAGTCCAGTCCCCCTTTGCGGCAGGAGCGACCGAGATGCGGCGCGCGCTGGCCGAAGTCCGGACTCAACTGGTGCTGATGAATGCCCCGCAGGGCGACATGGACGCCGGCGAGCGCGGTCTGGCCGCGCTGCCGGGGCGCGAAGCGGACTTCGAGGCGTCGATCGCCGAGGCCGTCGACTACGCCCGGGCCGTCGAGGCCCCGCGCGTGCACGTGATGGCGGGCAAGCCTGCCGCGGGAACGAGCTCCGCGGAAGCCGAGCGCGCGTTCGTGCGGAACCTCCAGCACGCCTGCGCCGCATTCGCGCCGCACGGCATCTGCGTGACGATCGAGCCGATCAACACGCGCGACATGCCGGGCTACTTCCTGACGACCCCCGAGCAGGCCGAGGCGATCATCGCGCGCGTCGGCGCGGCCAACCTGGCGCTGCAGTTCGACGTCTATCACGCGCAGATCATGGTCGGTGACGTGTCGAAGCGCATCGAACGCCTGTTCCCTAGGATCGGCCATGTCCAGGTCGCGGGTGTCCCGGAGCGCCACGAGCCCGACACCGGGGAGGTCAACTACCCGGCCGTGTTCCGCTTGCTGGACCGACTCGGCTACGACGGCTGGGTCGGGTGCGAGTACCGCCCGGCGCGCGGGGCCTCGCCCGGCGGGACGTCGGCCGGACTGGGCTGGCTGCGCCGCAACTGATCCGCTCGGTCGTAACGCGTATCGGGCGCTTGTTGCCACCTCGGGGCGCGGCTACGATGCCTGACCAGTTCAATCGCCGCGCCGCCGCTCCGGCTCCTCGCGAGCGGCCAGGAGACACCGATGAAGGTCGCCGACATCCTGCGAGTCAAGGGCAACGCCCTGTTCACGGTGACGCCTGATGCGCCGCTGTCGCACGCGGTGGCGATGATGGCCGAGCAGGACATCGGATCGGTGGTCGTGATGGAGTACGGCGAACTGGTCGGCATGCTGACCTTTCGCGAGGTCATCAACCGCGTTCACGCCAACAGCGGCTCGGTCGGCGACATCCGTGTCCGCAAGGTGATGGACGATGCGCCGCTGACCATCACGCCGGCAACTGACGTGATGGAGGTGCGGCGGCTGATGCTCGAGCGGCATGCACGCTACCTGCCGGTGCTCGACGGCCGCACGCTCGCCGGAGTCATCTCCTTCTATGACGTTGCCCGGGCAGTGCTCGAGGAGCAGAGCTTCGAGAACCGGATGTTGAAAGCGTACATCCGCGACTGGCCCGAGCCCGAGGAGGCGCGGTCCTAGTGAGCCCCGGTTCCGCCGGGCCGCTGCCCGACGGCTTCCGGGTCGCTGTCGTCGGCGCCGGTGTTTCCGGCCTCGCCTGCGCGAGCACGCTGAAGGCGCGCGGCGTACACGTCGTCGTCTACGAAGCCGCCCGCCGCCCCGGCGGCCGCGCTGCCACCGAGATCACGCCGGCAGGCAGCTTCGACCACGGTACCCAGTTCTTCACGGCGCACAGCGCCGACTTCGACAACCTCGTTTCGGAGTGGTGCGCCGATGGGCTGGTCCAGCCGTGGACGGCGCAGGTGATCGCGGTCGAGGGGGAAGGCGCGGTCGACAAGACCGCATCCGCCCGGCGCTACATCGTCCGCGAGGGCATGCAGGCACTCGGCCGCAGGCTGGCGGCCGAGGTCGACATACGGTTCGACGTCACGGTTGCGTCCGTCGCCAGGCGCGGCAGCTCGTGGCATCTTCTCGATCCGCAGGGCTTGAGCCTTTCGCATGGCGGCTACGACACCGTCGTGCTGGCGATTCCGCAGCCGGCCGAACTGCTCGACGCGGCCCCCGAACTGGCCCGGCGCGCCAGGCAGATCGTGTGGGAGCCATGCTGGGCGGCGCTGCTGGCGATCGAGCCCGCGAGTGGTTTCGAGTTCGGCGGCGCCTTCGTCAATGACCATCCGGCACTCGCGTGGGTCACGCGAGAGGAGTCGAAGCTCACGCCGCGATCGACGCTCGGCGAGCGTTGGGTGTTGCATGCGACGCCCCGGTGGTCGGCGCTGCACCTGAACCACTCCGTCGACGACGTCGCCGCCACGCTCGCCGGCGCGTTCGCGAGCCGTTTCAACTTCGGTTTCCGGCCCAGGTTCCTGACCGCACGGCGCTGGCTCACCGCCATGCCCGCCAACCCGCTGAAGCAGTCCTTCCTGTGGGATCCGGTCCTGCGCATCGGCGCGGCCGGCGACTGGTGCGGCGGCCCGCGGCTCGAGGGCGCCTTCATGTCGGGCCGCTCGCTCGCGCAGGCCATCAGCGAATAGCCGCTTGCGCCGCGAACCCCGATAATCGCGCTGCGCCCTGGGAGGGCGGGGAGGGGCGTTGAGCGCGGGCAGCCAGTTCGACCTGTTGCGGAAGCGGCGGTTCGCGCCGCTGTTCTGGGTGCAGTTTCTCGGTGCCGCCAACGACAATGTCTTCAAGTTCGCATTCACGCTGCTCGCCACGTACGGCGCATCGAGCTGGGGCGGGGTTGATCCGAGGCTGGCGGGATTCCTGATCGGCGGCCTCTTCATCGCGCCCTTCGTGCTGTTTTCCGCAACGAGCGGCCAGCTGGCCGACCGCCTCGAGAAGTCGTGGCTGATCCGGCGCGTGAAGGAAGCGGAGGTCGCGATCATGCTGGTCGCCGCGACAGGTTTCCTGCTGCAGGTGCCGGCGATGCTGTACCTCACGGTCTTCCTGATGGGGCTGCAATCGACGGTGTTCGGGCCGGTCAAGTACTCCTACCTGCCGCAACACCTCGATTTGCACGAGATCACAGGCGGCAACGGGCTGGTGGAGATGGGGACGTTCGTCGCGATCCTCGTCGGCACGATCGGTGGCGGCTTGCTGATCAACCAGTTCGGGCCGCACGGTGCCGCGGCCACCGCGGCGGTGGTCCTCGTCATCGCGGCGCTCGGCCGCGCCGCGGCGCACTTCGTTCCGCTGTCGCCCGCCGCGGACCCGTCCCTGCGGATCAACTGGAATCCGTTCACCGAAACCGCGGCCAACCTCCGGATCGCGCGCACGCGTCCCGCGGTCTTCAACTCGATCCTCGGCATTTCGTGGCTGTGGTTCTTCGGCTCGGTCTTCCTGACCAGCTTCACGCCGTTCGCCCGCGAAGTCCTCGGAGGCGACGAAGGCGTTGTCACGTTCCTCCTCGCGGTCTTCTCGGTCGGCATCGGCACCGGCTCGCTGGTCACCGAACGGCTCTCCGGCCGCAAGGTCGAGATCGGCCTCGTGCCGCTGGGCTCGATCGGCATGACCGTGTTCGCCATCGACCTCTATTTCGCTTCGCGCGGCTTCGTGGCGATGCAGGGCGCGACGCTCATGGAGTTCCTGCGTCACGGCGGCGCGTGGCGCATCGCGTTCGACCTCGCCGCGCTGTCGTTCTTCGGCGGCCTGTACTCGGTGCCGCTCTACGCCCTGATCCAGAGCCGCGCCGAGAAGACGCACGTCGCCCGCATCGTCGCCGCCAACAACATCCTGAACGCGCTGTTCATGATGACGGCTTCGCTGATGGCGGCGGCGCTGCTCTCTGCGGGCCTGACGATCCCGCAGCTCTTCCTGGTCACCGCCATCCTGAACGCCGCCGTGGCGGCCTACATCTATCGCCTCGTGCCGGAGTTCCTGCTGCGCTTCATTGCCTGGGTCCTGGTGCACACGCTGTATCGGGTGCGGTCGATCGAGGCGGACCGCATCCCCGACGAGGGCGCGGCCGTGCTGGTGTGCAACCACGTCAGTTTCGTCGACGCGATCGTCATCATGGGCGAGAGCCCGCGGCCGATCCGCTTCGTGATGGACCACCGGATCTTCCGGATTCCGCTGATGAACTGGTTCTTCCGGAACGCCAGGGCGATCGCGATCGCGCCGGCCCGGGAGGATCCGGCGATGCTGGAGAAGGCCAACGCGCGGATCGACGCGGCGCTCGCCGACGGCGACCTCGTCTGCATCTTCCCGGAGGGGCGCATCACCGACAACGGCGAGATGTACCCGTTCAAGCAGGGCGTGGCGCGAATCGTCGAAAGGAATCCCGTGCCCGTGATCCCGATGGCGCTGCGCGGCCTGTGGGGCTCGTTCTTCTCGCGCTTCGGCGGCGCCGCGTTCTCGCGGCCGATCGATGCGCGCCTGCGCCGCGGACTGAGGTCCAGGGTCGAGTTCATCGTCGGCGAGCCGGTGGCGGCAGACCAGGCCTCGCCCGAGGTGTTGATGCAGCGCGTCGCGGAACTCCGGGGCAGCGAACGCTGACGGCCACGCCTCGAGCGCCCGGACTGCCCCGCGCTTCCTGCAGGACACGTCGGCGACCCTCGTACAATCCGTCGCCATGTCCTCCACGTTCGGCCATCTGTTCCGCGTCACCAACTTCGGCGAGTCGCACGGTCCGGCGATCGGCTGCGTGATCGATGGCTGCCCGCCGGGACTGCCGCTCGCGGCGGCCGACCTGCAGCCCGATCTCGACCGGCGCAAGCCGGGCACGTCGCGTCACGTGACGCAGCGGCGCGAGCCCGACGAGGTCGAAATCCTGTCGGGCGTCTACGAAGGCATGACGACCGGCACGCCCATCGCGCTGCTCATCCGCAACGCCGACCAGCGCAGCAAGGACTACGAGAACCTCCTCGACACGTTCCGGCCCGGGCACGCCGACTACACCTACTGGCGCAAATACGGCCTGCGCGATCCGCGCGGCGGCGGTCGCTCGTCTGCGCGGCTGACGGCGCCGATGGTGGCGGCGGGCGCAGTCGCGAAGAAGTGGCTCCGGGATGAGCACGGCACGCGCGTACGTGGCTGCATGGAGCAGATCGGCGAGTTCGTCATTCCCTTCATGAGCTGGGACGACGTCGAGGGCAACCCCTTCTTCGCGCCGGATGCCGGCTCGGTCGCCGACCTCGAGGCTTACATGGATGCCCTGCGCAGGAGCGGTGACTCGGTCGGCGCCCGGCTGCGCGTCACCGCGAGCGCAGTCCCGGTCGGCCTCGGGGCACCGCTCTACGACAAGCTCGATGCCGACATCGCTTACGCCATGATGGGCATCAATGCCGTCAAGGGCGTCGAGATCGGCGCCGGCTTCAACGCGGTGACGCAGAAGGGCTCGGAGCACGGCGACGAGTTGCTGCCCGACGGCTTCGCCACCAATCACGCCGGCGGGGTGCTCGGCGGCATCTCGACCGGGCAGGACATCGAGGTCTCGATCGCGATCAAGCCGACGTCGAGCATTCGGCTGCAGCGCCGCTCCATCAATCGCGCGGGCGAGGCGACCGTCGTCGAGACGCACGGCCGCCACGATCCCTGCGTCGGCATCCGCGCCACGCCGATCGCCGAGGCGATGCTGGCGCTGGTGCTGATCGACCACGTGCTGCTGCATCGCGCGCAGAACGCCGACGTACGGCACGACGTCCCGCCGATCCCGGCGGCCTCGCGCTCCCGCTGATGTCGAAGCGTGTCGCGGCTCCCGACCCCGCTGGTCGGCGGCTGGGAATGTTCTTCGGCGCGTACTTCGCGCTGGTCGGGATCCTCGCGCCGTACATGCCGCTGTACTTCGAGCACCGCGGCCTGACGGCGGTGCAGATCGGCCTGCTGATGGCGATGGCGCAGGCAATGCGGATGGTCGGGCCGAACCTGTGGGGCTGGCTCGCCGACCGCTCGGGGCACCGCACGCTCATCCTGCGCGCCACCTCGCTTGCGCTCGTCGTGTCGTTCGCGCTGCTCTTCTTCCCCGGCGGCTTCGGCTTCGTGTTCGCCGCGATGGCGCTGGTGAACTTCTTCCAGACCGCGCAGATGCCGGTGGCCGAGGCGCTGGCCTCGGCGCAGCTGCGTGGGCAGGCCGACGCGGCGACCCGCTACGGCCGGCTGCGCGTGATGGGCTCGCTGGCGTTCGTCGCGGTCGTGCTTGCCTCGGGCCCGCTGTTCGACCGCGTCGGGATGCAGGCTGCGGTGTGGGTGTGCATCGGCCTTGCGCTGCTGCTGCTCGGGGCGTCGGTCCGCGTGGTCGAGCACCACGCCGTCGAGCTGCCGCACGAGCGCGTGTCGGTGAGGGCGCGCCTCAGGGAGCCGCGCGTCCGCTGGTTCTTCGCGTCCGCCGCCCTGATGGTGTTTGCGCACGGGGCGCTGTACGCCTATCTTTCCCTGTACCTCGCGCAGCTCGGCTACAGCAAGACCGCGATCGGTGCGTTCTGGGTCGTCAGCGTCGTGCTCGAGATCGCGTTCTTCCTCACGCAGGGCAGGTGGTTCGCGCGTTTCGGCGTGTTCCAGCTGATGACCTTCGCGTTCGGGGTCGCCGCGGTCCGGTTCCTGCTGATCGCGGAACTTGCGACGGTGTGGTGGGTCCTGGTCTTCGCCCAGGCGATGCATGCCGTCACCTTCGCGGTGCACCACAGCGCGTCGGTGCTGACGATCCAGCGCTGGTTTCCCGGAAAGGCGGCGGCGCGCGGCCAGGCGCTCTACATCAGCATGGCCTACGGACTCGGCGGTACGGTGGGCAGCCTGGTCGCCGCGTGGCTGTGGTCCGCCCTGGGACCGTCGTGGGCCTTCGTGGCCGGCAGCGCGGGCGCGGCCCTCGGCTTCTGGACGGCGGTGCGGATGCGGCGGGCCGACCGCGACCGGGCAAGCCCGCACAGCGTGAACCTCGAACTCGACAGGAGCGTGAAAGGATGAATCGGATCAGGGTGGCAGTGGCGGCCGGCGCGCTGTCGGTGCTCGCTGTCGGCTGCCAGTCGGAGCAGACGACGCAGGGCGGCGTCGTCGGCGTCGACCGCAAGCAGCCGATGACGTCGCTGGTGAGCGCGAAGGAAGTCGAGCAGCAGGCGGCGCAGGAGTACGCGCAGATCATGGCGCAGGCGCAGAAGAAGGGCCTGTTGAACCAGAACCCGCAGCACGTCCAGCGGGTGCGGACGACGGCGCAGCGCCTCATTGCGCACGTCAGCGTGTTCCGGCCGGATGCGCTGGACTGGAAGTGGGAGACCAATGTCCTGACGTCAAAGGATGTGAACGCGTGGTGCATGCCGGGGGGCAAGATCGCCGTCTACTCCGGCCTGATCGAGCGGCTGGATCTCACCGATGCCGAACTCGCGGCCGTGATGGGCCACGAGATCGCGCACGCGCTGCGCGAGCACGCGCGCGAGCGGATGGCGCGCCAGATGGCGACCCAGACCGGGACCGTGATCGGCGCCGTCGCGCTTGAGATCTTCACCGGCATCCGCATCGACCCGAACCTCGCCGGCACGGTGTCCCAGGCCGCGTTCGTGCTGCCGAACAGCCGCGAGGCGGAACAGGAGGCCGACCGCATCGGGGTCGAACTCGCCGCGCGGGCGGGGTATGACCCGCGTGCCGCGGTGACCCTGTGGCAGAAGATGGCCAAGCTCGGCGGCAGCGCTCCGCCGCAGTGGCTGTCGACGCACCCGAGCAACGAAACGCGCCTGCAGGACCTCGAGGTCTACACGCAGAAGGTGATGCCGCTCTACCGACCCGCGGCGCGTTAGGCGATGACGAGGTCGGCGCGCGCCGTCTGCCGGGTGGCGCGGGCGAGCGGATGCGTGTCCGGCGTGGCCGGGCCGAAGCGCAGCGTCAGGGCGGCCCGTTCCTCCTCGTTCAGTCGCTTGAAGAGGAAGTCGGCCCGGTTGCCCGGATCATCCGGCAGGTAGAGCTGCGTGGCGAGAACCCGCCCATCGGCGGCCTGCACGCGGACGTGGATGTGCGGCGTGCGGCCTGGATAGGCGACGGGACGGATGGTGCGGAAGTGGAACGCTCCGCCTGCATCGGTCTTCGCGATTCCGTAGCCCTGGAAGTTCGGGTCGCGCCGGGACTCCGCGCCGCCGTCCGGGTGGTGGTAGACCGCATTGGCATCGCACTGCCAGAGTTCGACGACGGCGTCCGCGACCGCGTTGCCGCGTCGGTCGGCCACCTTGCCCGTGAAGTAGAGCGGGACGCCCCTGGTAAGCACGCGGTCGCCCTCGACGCGGAGCAGGTCGGCATCGGTTTCGTCCGGACGTTCGATCGGGTCGCGCGGGTAGAAGGGACCGAGGGTCTGTGACGGCGTCGTGGCCAGCGGCCGTGGCGCCTGCGCACGGGCCAGCGGCAGCACGATGGAACTCGCCAGGCCGGCGACGAGGAACCGGCGCTCCAGCGTGCTTCGATTGTTCCTGCGTTCGCTCATGTGGACTCCTCGCTCATCCTGCTGCCTGAGACATGTTCGCGGGGCGTTGCGTTCCGGATCGGCCGCGTCCGGGTGGCATAATCGCCTCTGTCGCCGGGCTTTTTCCCGGCACGATTTTTTCTGGCATGGCCGCCGCGCGCACACTTTACGACAAGCTCTGGGACGATCACGTCGTTCACGTCGAGGAAGACGGGACGACGGTCCTGTACGTCGATCGGCATCTCGTCCACGAAGTGACCAGCCCGCAGGCGTTCGAAGGGCTGCGTCTCGCCGGCCGCAAGCCTTGGCGCATCAGTTCGGTCGTCGCGACGGCTGACCACAACACGCCGACGACCGACTGGGACCGCGGCTACGACGGCATCGCCGATCCGGTCTCGAAGGAGCAGATCGTCGAGCTCGACAGCAACATCAGGCAGTTCGGGGCGGCGGCGTACTTCCCGTTCCTCGACAAGCGCCAGGGCATCGTCCACGTGATGGGGCCGGAGCAGGGCGCGACGCTGCCAGGCATGACGGTCGTCTGCGGCGACTCGCACACGAGCACCCACGGAGCATTCGGCGCGCTGGCCTTCGGCATCGGCACCAGCGAGGTCGAGCACGTGCTCGCCACGCAGACGCTGCTCATGAAGAAGGCGAAGAACATGCTGGTGCGCGTCGACGGCAGGCTGCCGGCGGGCTGCACCGCGAAGGACATCGTGCTCGCGATCATCGGCCGCATCGGCACGGCCGGCGGCACCGGCTATGCGATCGAATTCGCCGGCAGCGCGATCGAGGCGCTGTCGATGGAAGGCCGCATGACCGTCTGCAACATGGCGATCGAGGCCGGTGCCCGCTCGGGCCTGGTCGCGGTGGACGAGAAGACGATCGACTACGTGCGCGGACGGCCGTTCTCGCCCGATGGGGCGCTGTTCGAGCCGGCGGCGGCCGCTTGGCGCCAGTTGCGTTCGGACCCCGGCGCGCGCTTCGACCACGTCGTCGAACTTCGCGCGGAGGAGATCGAACCGCAGGTGACGTGGGGCACCTCGCCGGAGATGGTCACGACCGTCAAGGGCCAGGTGCCCGACCCCGAGGCGGAGAAGGACCCCGTGAAGCGCGAAGGCATCGAGCGCGCGCTGAAGTACATGGGCCTGGCGCCGAAGACGCCGATCACCGCGATCCGGGTCGACAAGGTCTTCATCGGCTCGTGCACGAACTCGCGCATCGAGGATCTGCGCGAAGCCGCCTGGGTCGTCAAGCGCCTGGGGAAGCGCGTCGCGTCCAGTGTGAAACTGGCGATGGTCGTGCCGGGCTCCGGCCTCGTGAAGGCACAGGCCGAGAAGGAAGGGCTGCACGAGATCTTCAAGGCGGCCGGCTTCGAGTGGCGCGAGCCGGGCTGCTCGATGTGCCTGGCGATGAACGCCGACCGCCTCGAGCCGGGCGAACGCTGCGCGTCGACCAGCAACCGCAACTTCGAGGGCCGCCAGGGTGCGGGCGGCCGCACGCATCTGGTTTCGCCCGCGATGGCCGCGGCAGCGGCGATCGAGGGGCATTTCGCGGACGTAAGGAGACTCCAATGAAACATCTGCTCGCCGTTCTGATCGCTGCTCTCGTCACTGCATTCGCGACCACGGGCTGCAACACAGTGGCAGGCATGGGCAAGGACATCGAGGCTGCCGGGGGCGCTGTCGACAAGGCCGCGACGGACACGAAGAAGAAGATGTAGGGAGCGGTCCTGGACGCCTTCACCGTTCATCTGGGGCTGGTCGCGCCGCTTGACCGCGCGAACGTCGACACCGACGCGATCATCCCGAAGCAGTTCCTGAAGTCGATCAGGCGGACCGGCTTCGGCCCGAACCTGTTCGACGAGTGGCGCTACCTGGACCACGGCGAGCCGGGCATGGATCACGCGAAGCGGCCGCTGAACCCGGACTTCGTGCTGAACCAGCCGCGGTACCAGGGAGCCACGATCCTGCTCGCGCGCAAGAACTTCGGTTGCGGCTCGTCGCGCGAGCACGCGCCCTGGGCATTGCAGCAGTACGGCTTCCGGGCGGTGGTCGCGCCGAGCTTCGCCGACATCTTCTTCAACAACTGCACGAAGAACGGCCTGCTGCCGGTGGTCCTGCCCGAACTCGTGATCGACCGCCTGTTCCACGAGGTCGCGGCGCATCCGGGCTATCGGCTCACGGTCGACCTGCCGCGCCAGAAGGTCGTCGAGGCCGACGGCCGCGAGCACGACTTCGACGTCGCGCCGTTCCGCAAGTACTGCCTGGTCAACGGGCTTGACGACATCGGCCTGACGCTGCGCCACAAGGACAAGATCGCGGCGTTCGAGAGGGAACGCCTGATGAAACAGCCGTGGCTCGCGAAGACGAGTTGACGACTCCACTTCGTTCCGGTGCGGGCAGGGGCGGGGTGAACAGCAACCGGTCCGCGCGGGAATCAGCATGAAGATTGCAGTCCTGCCGGGCGACGGTATCGGCAAGGAGATCGTGGCCGAGGCCGTCAAGGTGCTGGAGGCGCTGGGCGAGCGCTGCGAGTTCGAGTTCGCCGATGTCGGCGGCACGGCGTACGAAGCCAGCGGGCATCCGCTGCCGGAAGCCACGCTGAAGCTCGCGCAGGCGGCCGACGCGGTGCTGTTCGGCGCCGTCGGCGACTGGAAGTACGACAAGCTCGAGCGCGCCCTGCGCCCCGAGCAGGCGATCCTCGGGCTGCGCAGGAGCCTCGGCCTGTTCGCCAACTTCCGGCCGGCGCTCTGCTACGCGGAGCTCACGCACGCCTCCAGCCTGAAACCCGAGCTCGTCGCCGGGCTGGACATTCTGATCGTGCGCGAACTGACCGGGGATATCTACTTCGGCCAGCCGCGCGGGCGACGCCTCGCCCCGGACGGCCCGTTTGCCGGCCAGCCGGAGGCGTTCGACACGATGCGCTACAGCCGCCCGGAGATCGAGCGCATCGCGCACGTTGCGTTCCAGGCGGCGCGCCGGCGCAGTCACAAAGTCACCAGCGTGGACAAGGCCAACGTGCTCGAGACGTTCCAGTTCTGGAAGGACGTCGTGACCGAGGTCCATGGCCAGTATCCCGACGTCGAGCTGGAGCACATGTACGTCGACAACGCCGCCATGCAGTTGGTCCGGGCGCCGAAGAAGTTTGACGTGATCGTCACCGGGAACATGTTCGGCGACATACTCTCCGACGAAGCGGCGATGCTGACCGGATCGATCGGCATGCTGCCGTCGGCATCGCTCAACGAGCGGAACCAGGGGCTGTACGAGCCATCGCACGGCAGCGCGCCGGACATCGCCGGTCAGGGCGTAGCCAATCCACTGGCGACGATCCTGTCCGCGGCGATGATGCTGCGCTACTCGCTGAACCGGGCCGAGCAGGCCGACCGGATCGAGGCCGCCGTGCGGAAGGTCCTGGGCCAGGGACTGCGCACCGCGGACATCTGGAGCGAGGGCACGAAGAAGGTCGGGACGAGGGACATGGGCGCCGCGGTGGTCGCGGCGCTGAACGGATAGACGACAGGCAGACAGCCGGCAGGGGCGAGGGAAATGAAAGTTGGCATCGTTGGTTGGCGCGGCATGGTGGGCTCCGTATTGATGGAGCGCATGACCGCGGAGCGTGACTTCGAGCTCTTCGATTCCGTGTTCTTCAGCACTTCCAACGCTGGCGGCGCAGCGCCCAGCGTGGCCCGGGCCGCCCCGACCCTGAAGGACGCCGGCGACATCGATGCGCTGAAGGCGTGCGACACCATCGTCACCTGCCAGGGTGGCGATTACAGCAACGAGGTGTTCCCGAAACTGCGGGCCGCCGGCTGGAACGGTTACTGGGTGGATGCCGCCTCGGCTCTTCGGATGAAGGACGACGCCGTCATCATTCTCGATCCCGTGAACCTGCCGGTGATCAAGGACGCCCTGGCAAAGGGGGTCAAGAACTACATCGGCGGCAACTGCACGGTCAGCCTGATGCTGATGGCGCTCGACGGCCTGCTCGAGGAGAACCTGGTCGAGTGGGTCACCGCGATGACCTACCAGGCGGCCTCGGGCGCCGGTGCGCCCAACATGCGCGAACTGCTGGGCCAGATGGGTGCGGCGCACGGCAGCGTGAAGGAACTGCTGGCGGATCCGAAATCGGCGATCCTCGACATCGACCGCCAGGTGTCGCAGGTGCTGATGTCCGACCAGTTGCCGAAGGAGAACTTCGGCGTCGCGCTGGCCGGCAGCCTCATTGCCTGGATCGACAAGGACCTGGGCAATGGAGTCAGCCGGGAGGAATGGAAGGGCGGGGCCGAGGCGAACAAGATCCTGGGCAAGCCGGCGATGGGACAGCCGGGATCGCTGATCGTCGAAGGGCTGTGTGTCCGCATCGGGGCGATGCGGTGCCACAGCCAGGCGCTGACGATCAAGTTGAAGCAGGACCTGCCTCTGGCCGAGATCGAGCAGCTGCTGGCGCGCGGCAACGAGTGGGTCAAGGTCATCCCGAACAACCGCGAGGCCAGCATTCGCGAGTTGTCTCCAGCCCGGATCAGCGGAACGATGGCCGTTCCGATTGGCCGGCTGCGCAAGCTGGCGATGGGTCCGGAATACCTGTCCGCCTTCACCGTCGGCGACCAGCTGTTGTGGGGCGCGGCCGAGCCGTTGCGCCGGATGGTCCGCCTGCTCCTCAACAAACTCTGATCGCTGCCGATCCCTTCTGTCGGGCGCCGTGTATCTGCGGCGCCCGCGTCCGGCATTTCTCACATAAAGGCGGGACTTACGGCTATTTCTAAGCTTGCCGCCCTAAGTCCATGAATGTTATGTTCGAACGACGTTGCATCCCACTGTCAGGGGGCGGAATGCCATCCCAAAAATTCGCTCGCGCGCCCCTTTGGTGCGCGGTTTCGCTTGCCTTCGGACTGGCCATCTCGAGTCCCTACGCGGATGCCGCGGGTCTGGGCAGGTTGACCGTCCAGTCCGGCCTGGGGCAGCCCCTGAAGGCCGAACTCGAGGTCACCGCCGTCGGCCGGGACGAGTTGCCGACGCTGCAAGTGAAGCTGGCGCCCGCGGCCGCATTCCGCGCCGCCAACCTGGACTTCAACCCCGCGCTGAGCAACCTGCGGTTTGCCCTCGAAAGGCGGGCCGACGGCAATTACTTCGTCCGCATCAATTCGCCGCAACCGGTCAATGAGCCGTACCTCGACCTGATGGTCGAACTCACCTGGGCCTCGGGCCGGGTGATCCGCGAGTACACGGTCCTGCTGGATCCGCCGTCGCTGAGGCAGCAGCAGGCTGAAGTCGTGGCGCCCGTTGCGCCGGCGGCCCCGGTCGCCGCGCCGGCCCCGACACGCCCGGCCCCC
>JBFZCF010000025.1:0-15765 GCA_041308065.1 Burkholderiales bacterium | reverse complement strand
TGCCGAGATGTTCGGCTACAGCGACGGCGAAGTGATCGGCATGCCACTGTGGGACCTGTGCGTGGACCGCGGCAACCGGATGCCGGGCGAGGTCTCGGGCATGCCGGTGGTGCGTCCGTACCAGACGACCAGCGGCGAAGTCGTGCTGTTCCGGCGCGACGGCGAGCCGGTGTGGTGCCTCGTGCAGGCGCGGCCGATCCAGGCCGAGGGACCCGACGTCCCCGCGCTGCAGGAAGCGATCTACACGTTCCAGGACACGACCGAGATCAAGCGCCAGCGCGAGGCGCTGTCGCGCTCGCTGCTCGAGCTGAACGTGGTGCTCGACGCGACCTCCACGGCGGTCCTCCATCTCGCGGACGAGCGCGTGGTCCGGTTCAACTCGCAGACCCAGCTCATGTTCGGGCAGCCGGGACTCGACCTGACGGGCGCCCTCTTCGCTGAGCTGTTCGCCAGCGAGCAGGAGTACAGGGCCGCCGTGGCGCCGCTCCAGGCGCTGATCGCGACCGGTCGGGCGGCGTCGTTCGAGGCCCGCATGAAGGGCCCGTCGGGAACGATCTGGGGCCTGGTCTCGCTGCGGCCGATCGACCCGAAGGCGCCCGCGCGCGGCACGATCGCGTCGATTCTCGACATCACCGACCGGCGCGGGCAGGAGGAACAGCTGCAGACGGCGCTGGCGCAGCAGCAGCTGATCTTCGACACGGCGCTGGTCGGCCTGCTCTTCGTGCGTGACGGCCGTCCGGTGCGGGCCAACAGCGCGATGGAGGAACTGCTCGCCTGCGATCCTGGCGGACTCGTGAACCAGATGCAGCTGTTCACGCACCCGACGGACCACCTGCTGCTCGCCAGCCTCGCCGAGCATTACGGCGAGATCCACGATGGCGGCGCTTGCGAGTTCGAACTGAGCATGTACCGGCGCAAGGGCGATCCGATCTGGGTCGCCGTGCAGGGCCGGGCGGTGAATCCGGAGCGTCCAGAGCTCGGCTACATCTTCGCGTTCGTCGACATCGACAAGCGCAAGCGGTCCGAGAGCGAGTTGCGCAGCGCCCTGTCCGAGCTGCAGCTCATCTTCGACAACTCGCTCGTCGGCATGCTCTACGTCGCCAACGACCTGATCGTGAAGGCCAACGCCGCGACCGAGCAGTTGTTCGGCTACGACGGGCGGGACTTCTCGGAGCTGCAGATCGGCTCGCTCTTCGCGGTCCCGGCGCAGTGGGAAACGGTCCGCGCCACGGCGCCCGCCTCGGCCGAGGGCGAGATCGACGACATCGTCGAGGGCGACGGCTCGTTCTCGTTCGAGCGCCAGATGCGGCGCGCTGATGGCACCACGTTCTGGTGTGCCGGGTATGGCCGGCCCATCGAACCGTCGGCGCCCGAGCGGGGAATGATCCTGACGCTGATGGACGTGGACGCGCGCCGCCGGTCGGAGGAGGAGCTGCGCCGCGTCCGGAACTACCTCGACCTGGTCGTCGAGAACCTTCCTGTCCTCGTGTCCGTTCGGGAGGCCGAATCGGGACGCTTCGTGAGCCTCAACCGCGCGGGCGAGACGATCACGGGCCTCACCCGCAAGCAGGTCGTGGGCCGCACCTGGGCGGAGATCTATGCGCGGCCGTTTGCCGACCTGTACACCGAGCTCGACCGCAAGGCGCTGTCGACCGGGACCCAGGTGGAACGACCGCGCGACGTGATGCTGCGGGCCGACGGCAAGCGGCTGACCGTCAACCAGCGGGTCGTTCCCCTGTTCGAGCCCCAGTCCGGGCCCGGTCGCGGCAGTGACGGCAACGCCCGGTACGTCATGTCGATCATCGACGACCTGACCGAGGAAGTGCGCGCCGAGGCCGCGCTGCGCGAAACCGAGGCGCGCTTCAGGCAATTCGCCGAGAACATCGACCAGCTCGTCTTCATCATGACGGGCGACTTCGCGAGCGTGCTGTACGTGAACCCGCGCTACGCGTCGATGATCGGCGGCTCCGTCGACGAGCTGCTGGAAGACCCGCGCAGCCTGCTGCGCCACGTGAACTACGAAGACCTCCCGGTCATCACGCGGATGCTGCCGCGGCTCGTCGCGCGCATGCGCAGGCTCGAGCGGTCGGAAGTCACCGCGCGCATCGACCACCGCAGCAAGGGAGTGCGCATCGTCAACGTGCGGCTCAACCCGGTGCGCGTGGAGGACGGCGGCATCCGGGTGTTCGGGATCGCCGACGACGTGACGGACCGCACGCGCGCGGAGCAGCAGCGGGTCGAGGAAGTCGTCAAGCAGCGCGACATCCTCGTGCGCGAGGTGCACCACCGCATCAAGAACAACCTGCAGGGCGTGGCGGGACTGCTGCAGCACATGGCCGACAGCAAGCCCGAGGTCGCGGTCACGCTGTCGGAGATCGCGGGACAGATCCAGGCCATCGCCCAGGTGCACGGCCTGCAGATCCGCTCCACCGGCACGCTGCCCCTGCTCGGTGTGGCGCAGGGGATCTTCTCGACGCTGTCGAGCATGTTCGGCGTCGAGATCCGCTTCGAGCCCCCGCCGCCGGAGCTCTGGCGGTTCGGCCTGCCGGAGAGCGAAGCCGTTCCGCTGGCGCTGGTCATGAACGAACTGGGGACCAACGCGATCAAGCACCGGTCATCGCGCAGCGACAGCATCATGGTGCGCGTCGCGGCGCGGCCGGACGGCATGGTGTTCGCGATCGAAAGTCCGGGCCGGCTGCCGGCGGGATTCGATCTCGGGCGGATCGCGACCAGCGTCTCGGGGCTGGGACTGGTGAAATCGATGCTGCCGCGCCGGGGCGCGAAGCTGACCCTCGAGCAGGCCGGCGCCGTCGTGGTTGCCCGGCTGCAGTTGTCCCCGCCAGCGATCAGCGAGGACG
The DNA here is from genome assembly GCA_041308065.1 of Burkholderiales bacterium. Taxonomy (GTDB): domain Bacteria; phylum Pseudomonadota; class Gammaproteobacteria; order Burkholderiales; family Burkholderiaceae_F; genus JAOUJD01. The sequence continues at coordinate 12,907 of JBFZCF010000025.1, read as the reverse complement.
GCGACTGACGGCCGCAAGAAGCGTCCTGTCGCACAATGCGGTCGGACGAAGGAATGCACGATGGAGAATCCAAACCCGACGCTGATGGTGGTCGACGACGACCGGCTGGTGCTCGCGACGCTGGTGGCGGGGCTGAAGCAGGCCGGCTTCGACGTCATCGAAGCCGACAACGGCGATGACGCGATCCTGCTCGCGCGAAAGCACAAGCCGCGCCTGGCCATCCTCGACATGCGGATGCAGGGGAAGTCGGGCATGGACGTAGCCAGGTACCTCGCCGCCAACACCGACACCCGGTTCATGTTCCTGTCGGCATTCGGCGACAGCGACATCGTGGACGAAGCGACGCGGATCGGTGCGCTCGGCTATCTCGTCAAGCCCCTCGACGTGCGGCAGATCGTGCCGGCCGTGCGCGCCGCCCTGGAGCGAACCACCGAGCCGCGCAGCACGGCGGCGCCTGAGCCGGCCGTGGCCGCCGCGTCCGCGCAGGCGGTGCCGGAGCGCGACCAGTACGTCGCGATCGGCATCCTGATGGAGCGCCTGCGCATCGACTACGACCGGGCGGTCGCGGCCCTGCGGCTGCAGGCGCAGGTGGAGCGCAAGGACCTGAACGACCTGGCAACCAGCATGGTCGAGGCGGCGAACCGCCTCAATTCGTTCCGTCGCTAGGTGGAACGGATGCCGGATGGAAGTCGCGGAGTACATCCACCGACACGGGTTCCGGCGCTGGTATGAGCGGCAGCTCATCGAAAGCCACGCCTACCTCGCGCTCGCGTTCATAGCGCTGATCCTGCTGCTGTCGGGGATCGAGGTGCTTGGCGGCGGCACCAGCGGCCTGTTCTACGTGTCGATGCTCTCGGCCACCGCGGTTGGCGGCATCCTGATGATCGTTGCCTGGCGCCGCTTCACGGTGCTGCTGGCGCGGGCGGAACGGTTCGCCGAGGGCGCGACCTGCGGCTCCTGCGCCGCGTGGGGCAAGTTCCGGGTGCTGCGGCAGGAGTCCGCGAGTGACGACGATCCGCCCGAAGCCGGCCGACCGCACTGGCTGCGCGTCCGCTGTACGCAGTGCGGCCACGAGTGGCGCCTCGGCTGACGCGAATCAGCCCGGCGGGTCTTCCCAGAGCGTGAAGGAGAAGGTCGCTCCGTGCCCCTCGTTCGGGGCCGGGATCGCCTCCGCCCAGACGCGTCCGCCATGCCGGCGGATGATCTTCTGCACGGTGGCCAGGCCGACGCCGGTGCCGGGAAACTCGTTCGCGCTGTGCAGCCGCTGGAACAGCCCGAACATCTTCTCCGCGAAGCGCATGTCGAACCCCGCGCCGTTGTCCTTCACGTAGTAGGCGACGGTGCCGCCTTCCGTGCGGGCGCCGACTTCGACGCGTGCCCCGCGGGTGCGGGCGGTGAACTTCCAGGCATTGCCGAGCAGGTTCTGCAGCACGAGCCGGAGCAGCGTCGCATCGCCGTCGGCACGCAGGTTCGGCGCGACGACGAAGTCCACCGAGCGCGCCGCGTCCTGGGCCCGGAGGTCCTCCGCCAGCTCGCGCGCGATCTGCGAGAGGTCGACCCGCTCGCGCTTCAGTTCACGGCTCGTCGTGCGCGACAACCCGAGCAGGGTGTCGATCATCGTGTTCATCCGCTGGCTGGCGGCGACGATGCGGCGCAGGTGGTCGCGCCCGACGTCGTCCAGCGGCTTGCCTCGATCGCCGTAGTCTTCGAGGACGATGGTCGCGAAGCCGTCGACGATCCGCAGCGGCGCGCGCAGGTCGTGCGAAACCGAGTAGGCGAAGCTGTCGAGTTCCCGCGCGGCGTTGTCGAGCTCGCGCGAGCGTTCTGCCAACTCACGCCGGGCGTGTTCGAGGTCGCTCTGCAGCGTACTCACGTCGGCCGCCGGCGCGACTGGCTCCCCGCCGCTGGCCGCGGCGGGCGTCTGGTGTGGAGTCCCGGCAGCCCGGCGGTCCCGGCTGCGCAGGACGACGGCCACAGCGGCCAGCGCGATCGCCGCGCCGACGCCGACGGCCAGCAGCAGGCTCCCGGTTCCGCTGCCCGCCTCGGCAGCCTGCGCCGCCCACGGCGAGGCCGTGGCCGCTGCCATCATCCCGCCGGCCCGCAAGCTCCCCCGCCTGGGCAAATCGACCCCTCCGTCCCCGAACCCCGGCGATTGTGCAGCATCGGGGGACCCAGTGCGAGCCGAGCAACCGGGCCCGCGCCATGGCGTTCGGCGCGCCCGGCACGCGTCGTCCAGTCGGATTAACGTGAAATGGCCGCGGAACGGTGCCCTTTTCCGGGCGGTGCCGCGCGGAAAAGGGCTCTAGCCTGCCTGCTGGATCCGAACGGCGCCCAAGAAGATCAATGCTGTTGCCGTGTAACGGCGAAGTAGACCGCGATGGCGCGTGCCCGGGTGCGCACGCGGGAGGCGCGCGATCGTGACGCCCGAGCGCGCCGGCCCGGCGTCGGGCGTTGGCAAACGAAGCCTTCCGGGCGTCGCGCATCGCCAGTCATGAACTTCAACGAACCGGCCGGGAACAACGTGCCACTCGACTGCGGCAGGTCGAGCGGCCAGCGACGGCACGACCTCGTGCTCCTCGTGGACCACGACCCGGCTGCTCGCGCGCGGACCGCGGCTGCGTTGTCGGCCCGGTGCTGGAGAGTCGTCGAGGCCGGTGGAGGCGCCGAGGCCCTGGAGGTCTTCGCAGCACGCCGGCCGGATGTCGTCGTGCTCGACGCGTTCCTGCCGGGCATCGACGGGTTCGTCACCTGCGAGCGACTGCGGCGGCTTCGGGGCGGCGAACACGTTCCAGTCCTGATGCTGACCGAACTCAACGACGAGGCCTCGATCACGCGGGCCTACGAGGCCGGGGCGACCGACTTCCAGGCAAGGAGCGGGACGGAGTGGGCGCTGCTGTCGGAACGGCTGCGCTACATGGTCCGCGCCTCGCGCCTGCGGGAAGAACTGGCCGAAAGCAGCGCCAGGCTCTCCAAGGCCCAGCGCATCGCGCGCCTCGGCAACTGGGACTGGAACGTCGCAGCGCGCACCGTGACGCTTTCCCGGGAGGGCTTCGCGATCGCGGGGTTGCCGCAGCAGGACCAGCCGATCGCTGACTGGTTCATCTGGTCATGCGTTGCCGCGGACGAGCGGGCCCGACTGGAAGCCGTGTTCCGCGATGCCCTGTCGGGCGCCGCGGATCTCAAGTTCGATTGCCGGATCCTTCGGCCGTCCGGGGAGGTCCGCATCGTCCACGTCGAGGCCGAAATCGAACGCGACAGCGCGGGAACGGCGACCGCGATGCACGGGGTGGTCCAGGACATCACCGAGCGCAAGCACGCCGAGGATCGGATCCGCGAACTGGCGAACTTCGACAGCCTGACCGGACTGCCCAACCGTCGCCACTTCCGCGATCAGTTCGCGGCCGCCCTCGAGCGCGCTCGCGCGGCCGGGACCGCGGTCGGCGTCCTCTTCATCGATCTCGACCGCTTCAAGCAGATCAACGACAGGCTTGGCCATCAGGTCGGGGACGAACTGCTGCGAGCGGTTGCGAAGCGCATCGTGCAGTGCGTTCGCGAGAACGACACGGTGGCGTTGACGGCCGTGCGTACTGCGCCGGGCGTGCCTGCCCGGACGCCTTCGCGGGCATCTGCACGGGGCGCTGGCGAGCGCTCCCGTCCGGTGGCCGGGCAAGGTCACGGCAACAGCGTCGCGCGCCTCGGGGGCGACGAGTTCACGATCCTGCTGACGGACCTGCCCACGCCGGCCGCCATCGAAGCGGTCGCGCAGCGCCTGATGGAGGCGATGCGCCGGCCGTTCCGCGTCGCCGGCAACGAACTGCTCGTGACGTCGTCGATCGGGCTGGCCACGTACCCGGCCGACGGCCGCGACGTCGACTCGCTGCTGCGCAAGGCCGACATCGCCATGTATGCCGTGAAGGACAGCGGGCGCAACGGCCTGCTGCGGTTCTCGAGCGGCATGAAGGCGGCGACATCGGCGCGACGCCGCCTCGAGACGTCGCTGCAGCGCGCGCTGGATCGACAGGAACTCGTGCTGTACTACCAGCCGAAGGTCAACGTGCTCGACGGCGCGATCGCGGGCGCCGAAGCGCTGATGCGCTGGAGGCGCGGCGGCGAACTCGTGCCCCCGGGCGAGTTCATCGCCGCGGCGGAGGAGTCGGGGCTCATCGTCCCCATCACGGAGTGGGCCGTGCGCGAGGTCTGCCGGCAACTGGCTCGCTGGGCCGATGCCGGCATGGCGCCGGTGCCGGTGTCGGTCAACATCTCCGGGCGGCACCTGCAGCACGCCAACCTGCTCGAGCCGGTCGAGGCCGCCCTGCGCGGCGTGCGGCTCGACGCCAGCCTGCTCGAACTCGAACTCACCGAGGCCGTGCTGATGCACGACTTCAACGCGACGCTTCCGCTGTTGCAGGCATTGAAGCAACTCGGCGTGTCGATCTCGGTCGACGACTTCGGGACCGGCTACTCGTCGCTCGCCCACCTGACGCGACTGCCGATCGACACCCTGAAGATCGACCGGTCCTTCGTGCATGAACTGGAGACCCGGCCGGAGAGCGCGGCGATCGTGGCCGCCATCATTGCGATGAGCAAGAGCCTGGATCTTCGCGTCGTGGCCGAAGGCGTCGAGACGCGTAGCCAGATGGCGCACCTGTTCGAGCAGGGCTGCCACCTGATGCAGGGATTCCTGTTCTCGCCGGCGGTTCCCGGCGACGACTTCCCGGCGCTGATGAGAGCCGAGCATGGAGCGACGCATTGGCGCATGGCTTCGAGTGCGGCGAACGGCGCGCTGCAATCCATGCTGAAACGCGGGCTGGTCTGGTCGGCGGTGCCCGCAGGCGAGGATCGCGCGCCTGCCGATGTGCGCGCCCGCTCGGCCTGACGGACTCGAAGCCGACGTTGCCTCGGCCGGCGTGACGGGCGCGGCGAGCGCGCTAATCGACCAGGCCGTGCTTGATGGCGTAGTGCGTCAGCTCGGCGTTGCTGCTCATCCCCATCTTCTCGAGGATGCGCGCGCGGTAGACGCTGACGGTCTTCGGGCTGAGGGCGAGAGCGCCCGCGATGTCGGCAAGCCGCTGGCCTGAGGCGATCATCTTCAGCGTCTGGAATTCGCGGTCTGACAGCTTCTCGTGGGGCGACCCGGAGTCTTCGGGTGCACTCAGGCTTTCGATCAACGCCTGGGCGATCTCCGGTGTGACGTACTTCTTGCCCGCGATGACCTGCGACAGCGCCTCGAGCAGCTTCTCGGGTGCGCTGGCCTTGTTCAGGTAACCGAACGCGCCGGCGCGGAACGCGCGCACGGCGTACTGGTCTTCCGGGTACATGCTCACCATCAGCACCTTCAGGCGCGGATGGTCTTCCCGCAACGCCTTGAGGATGTCGATGCCGTTCTTGCCGGGCAGGCCGACGTCCATGACCAGCACGTCGGGCTCGCCGTGCTTCCTCAGTTCGGCGCGCAGGCTCGCGTAGTCGTGCGCCTCGGCGACGATCTGCACGTCGGGATGCTCGGAGAGGACCTGCACGATCCCGCGCCGAACGATCGCGTGATCGTCGACCACGATCAGCTTAACGGTCATCCCCGCCCTCCCTTGCCGGTTCGCCCGCCGCGCCGCCACCGGTCTGCAGCATGGGCGGAATCGAGAACATCACGGTCGTTCCCCGCCCGGCCGAGGAAGACACCTCCGCCCAGCCGCCGAGCCCGCGCGCCCGCTCGATCATTCCACGTACGCCGAAACCGGGACCGGCGCCGAGGGTTGCGGTGTCGAAACCCGGGCCGTCGTCCGAGATCTCGAGCGTGACCTCGTCGGCCATCGCGAAGAGCTGCATCTGCACGCGGCCCGCGTCCCGCGCGTGCTTGCGCACGTTGGTGAGGGCCTCGTGCGCGACCCGGTACAGAGCTGCCGCCCGGTCAGGCGCGATCTCGAAGTCCTCGCGGTTGCTCTGGAACTCCACTGCGAGCCCGCTGCGTTCGCGGAAGCCGCGCGCGATCCATTCGAGCGCCGCGACCAGTCCCGCGTCGAGGACCGCTGGCCGCAGCGCGTGCTGGATTCGATGGCTGGCGACGACCGCCGACTCCAGCAGTTCCTGGATCGCCGCCAGGCGCCGACTGGGCTCGCCGTCGCGCGCCTCCAGCTCGCGGCCCAGCCGGACCACCTCGAACTTCAGCGCGGTCAGTGCGCCCCCGATGTCGTCGTGGATCTCCTGGGCGATGGCGCGCCGCTCGTCTTCCTTCGCGCGCTCCAGGTGCTGCGTCAGCGCGTGGAGCCTGGCTTCGCTCGCCGCGAGGGCTGCCGCGGCGGCCCGTGACTCGCGCCGCGCCGCTGCCGCGCGCAGGCTGTTCTGCAGCGCCGACGCGATCCGGAACATCCGGGTCTTCAGCACGAAGTCGTCGGCGCCCGCGTGCAGCGTGGCGACGGCGAGTTCTTCGGACATCTCGCCGGAAAGCACGATGACCGGGATGTCGGTGTCGACGCTCTGTGCGACCTTGATGGAGGCGAACGAGTCGAAGCGCGGCAGGTTGTGATCGGTGATCACCGCGTCGATGGGGCCTGCCGCGAATGCCGCGCGCATGCCCGCCTCGTCCTCGACGCGAACGGCGCGCGGCCGCAGGCCTTCGCGCATCAGCATCGCGAGCAGCAGTTCGTAGTCGAGTTCGGAGTCCTCGACGACGATCAGGTTCAATGCGGGGCCGGGCGCGTTCACGTCAGCGCGCATTGTCGCGGATTTGAACGAAAGCTGGCTTGCGCAGGGCAGCGAGTCGCGGATGGACGGCTTGCGCAGCGGCGCCCTCGCCGCGGTCGCGCGGACTACAGTCGAAAAGTGCAGTCGAGAGCCAGCGCGCGGCATTAAAATGCGGACTGCAAAGTTCGCCGGGCAACCGCGTCTTCGTCCCAACGAAGCCGAGGAAAGTCCGGACTCCGCAGAGCGGCGTAGCAGGTAACGCCTGCCCACCGTGAGGTGAGGATCAGAGCAACAGAGACGAGTCTCGGCCGACGGGGAAGGCGGCGAGACGGCGCAAGCCGGCTCGCAAAGTCCCGAACCGAGCCTGATGCGAAAGCGTTGGGCGGCCGAGGGTGAAACGGGCAATCTCTACGCGGAGCAACATCAAATAGGCGGCCGACGATCCTGCTCGGGGAGGCCGCGGGTAGGTGGCTTGAGCCGACGGGCAACCGTCGGCCGAGAGGAATGGTTGCCAGGACGCCCGCGAGGGCGGCCAACAGAATCCGGCTTACAGGCGAACTTTGCACTTCTCCTTGGCCGAAGCCTCTTTCCGATCGACTCTCGCCATCGTGCGAGCCGAATCGATAGATAAAATAAAACAGCGTGCGCCGGCGACCGCGGCGCCGGGTTGGCGCTCAGCCCCTTCGTGATATTTCACTTTCAGTGCCCGTTGTATCTACCTATTTTTCAACGTTTTTTTAACTTCGAATTCTTCTTGCAAAGGCGCCGCTAAGTCTTTGAAGCAATTGGAAAAGTGAGCCCTTTTCCCTTGACCCCCCTCGAGGCGGTGCCGTACAGTCGCGCTTCGTGTGAAAAAGTGGGAAATAGTGGGCTGGTTAGTGTTCGCTTCGTGTGTGGCGGACCGGCCGGTCGGCTGAAGGGGGAAACGGGTGTTTCAAGGGGCATCACAGCTGACGTTGGACGGCAAAGGGCGACTTTCCATGCCCAGCCGTCACCGCGATGCCCTGGCGGCCGGCTGTGACGGCCGCCTGACGCTCACTCGTCACCCGGATGGCTGCCTGCTCGTCTACCCGCGCCCGACGTGGGAAGCGCAGCGCGAGCGGATCGCGCGGCTGTCATATTCGGCGCGCGCCCTGCAGCGGCTCCTTCTCGGCAGTGCGACGGACGTCGATCTCGACGGCGCCGGCCGCATCCTCGTCCCGACCGAGCTGCGCAGCGCAGCCCAGCTCGAACGCGACGTCATGCTTCTCGGCATGGGCGCGCACTTCGAACTCTGGGACGCGGTGCGCCTCACCGAACACGAACGCGCTTCACTCGCCGGTGGACTCCCGGAGTCCGCGGCAGACTTCACCTTCTGACGGTGAATGTCCGCCCCGACATCACCGAACGCCTCCGGGCACCGTTCGGTACTCGCCACTGCGGCCGTCGAGTACCTGGTCACGGCGCCGGACGGCATCTACGTCGACGCGACCTTCGGTCGCGGGGGCCACAGTCGCCTGATCCTCTCGCGGTTGTCCGGTTCGGCGCGGCTGATCGCGCTCGATCGCGACCCGGCCGCGGTCGCCGCGGCGCAGTCGATCACCGATCCGCGCTTTCACATCGAGCACACGGCCTTTTCACACCTGCGAGCCACGCTGCGCTCGCTGGAAATCGAGTCCGTGCGCGGAGTGCTGATGGACATCGGCATGTCCTCGCCGCAGATCGACGACCCGCAGCGCGGGTTCTCGCTGCGGTCGAACGGGCCGCTCGACATGCGGATGGATCCGTCGCGCGGCGAGACCGCCGCCGAGTGGCTGGCACGGGCAACGACTGACGAACTGACGCGGGTGATCCGGGACTATGGGGAAGAACGGTTTGCTGCATCGATTGCAAAGGCGATTGTGGCTCGCCGCGCGCATGGGCGGGCGCCATCAACGACCGCCGAGCTTGCCGCTGTCGTGGCGGACGCGATCCCCGTCAAGAGCCGCAAGGATGCGCTCCAGCACCCGGCCACGCGGACTTTTCAGGCTGTACGGATTCACGTCAATCAAGAGCTTGAGGAATTGGCGCTAGCTCTCGAACAGGCCGCATCGATGCTGACCCCGGGAGGCCGGCTGGTGGTCATCAGCTTCCACTCGCTCGAGGATCGGGTGGTGAAGCGATTCATCGAACGTCGCGCGCATCCCGACCGCCCGGCCGCGGCGACACGCCACCTGCCGCTGCGCGCGGCCGATCTGCCGCGCGCGACGCTGAACCAGGTCGCTCGGGTGCTGCCCGATGACGATGAAGTTGCCGCCAACCCGCGCGCGCGCAGCGCCGTGATGCGCGTCGCGGAGCGCACCGACGAGCCCTGGCGCGTGGAGACCGTGCAGTGATCCGCCGCGGCCTGGTCCTGCTGCTCGCGCTGGCGCTCTTCCTGTCGGCGCTCGCGCTCGTGACGGCGCAGCACCGCTCCCGCTCGCTGTTCATCGACGTCGAGCGGGCGCACCAGCAGGCGCGACAGCTCGACATCGACTACGACCGGCTGAAGATCGAACTGGCGAGGCTGTCGCAGCCGGCCTATGTCGAGGCCGAGGCACGGCGGCTGGGGATGAAGCCGGTCGACGGCGGCCGCACGGTGTTCCTGAACCTTCCCGCGGCGAGCGCCGCGGCACCGCTCGCGCCGGGAGCGACGAAGTGAAGCAGCCGTCGTCCTCCCGCGCGGGACCCGCCGGCGCGCGCAGGCGCAACGGCCGGGGCGAGAGCGTCGGGTTCAACGCGAACCCGCTGCTCACCGTGGCGCTTCCTTCCTGGCGCTCGAAGCTGATGCTGTTCCTGCTGTTCTGCGCGTTCGTGGCGCTCGCGGGGCGCGCCTTCTACCTGATGGGCGGCGTGTCGACGGACTTCCTGCAGCGGCAGGGCGAGGCGCGCTACGCCCGCACGCTCGAGATTCCCGCGACGCGCGGCCGCATCACGGACCGCAATGGCGTGGTGCTCGCCTCGTCCGTGCCTGCGAAGGCAATCTGGGCGATTCCCGACGACGTCGAGGCTTCGAACGAGCAGGTCGCCCAGTTGGCGCGGCTGCTCGGCATGAACGCCGGCGAAGTGAAGCGGCGGCTCGCCAACGACGACCGTTCCTTCGTCTACCTGCGGCGCCAGGTCGACGCCGACGTCGCGGCGCGCATCGCCGACCTCAAGATTCCCGGTGTTCACTCCAGCCGCGAATTCAAGCGCCACTACCCCGAGGGGCCGACCAGCGCGCACATCATCGGCTTCACCAACGTGGAGGACCGCGGGCAGGAAGGTGTCGAGCTCGCCCACGAGAAGCAGCTGGCCGGGCGCTCGGGCAGCCGTCGCGTCATCAAGGACCGGCTGGGCCGCATCGTCGAGGACGACTGGCTGCGGGAGCCCTTCGACGGGCGCGATCTCGCGCTTTCGATCGACAACCGGGTGCAGTACATCGCGCACTCCGCGCTGAAGGCCGCGATCGAGAAGTTCAGGGCGAAGGCCGGTGCGGCCGTCGTGATCGACGCACGCAGCGGTGAACTGCTGGCGCTGGCGAACCTGCCGACCTACGACCCGAACGCGCGCGGCAAGCTCGCCGGCGACGCCATCCGCAACCGCGTGCTGACCGACACGTTCGAGCCCGGCTCGACGATGAAGCCGTTCTCGATCGTGGCGGCGCTCGAGGCGGGCAAGGTGCGGCCCGACACGAAGATCCAGACGGCGCCCGGCAAGCTGACGATCGGCGATCGCACGATCGGCGATGCGCACCCGCACGGCCTGCTGACCGTTGAAGAGGTCGTCTCCAAGTCGAGCAACGTCGGTACCGCGAAGATCGCGCTCGACCTGCCGGCACAGACGCTGTGGGACACGTACACGGCCGCGGGATTCGGGCAGGCGCCTCAGCTCGGTTTCCCCGGCGCGGTCGCCGGGCGGCTGCGGCCGGCGAAGAGCTGGCGGCCGATCGAGCAGGCCACGATCTCGTACGGACACGGCGTCTCCGTCTCGCTCATGCAGATCGCGCGCGCCTACACCGCGTTCGCGCGCGACGGCGACATGCCGCCGCTGACGTTGCTCAGGCAGGACGCGCCGCCGGCCGGCGTGCGAGTGATGTCGCATGAAACGGCGATGGCGATGCGGCGCATGCTGGAGATGGCGGTCGGGCCGGAGGGAACGGCGCCGGGTGCGCGCATTCCGGGCTACCGGGTCGCCGGCAAGACCGGCACCGCACGCAAGCTGAGGAACGGCCAGTACGTGCGCGAGTACGTTGCGTCGTTCGTCGGGTTCGCGCCGGTGTCCGATCCGCGGATCGTGGTCGCCGTGATGGTCGACGAGCCGACCGGGCAGTACTACGGCGGCCTCATTGCCGCCCCGGTCTTCGCGCAGATCACCGCGGCGACGCTGCGCACGCTGCAGGTCGCGCCCGACGGGCCGATGGAGGAGACCAAGTCGCCGCTGCTCGCCATGCGGGAGGCCCGGTGACCGGCCTGGATCCCGTGGTCATGAACAGCCTGGCGTGGCTCCGCACGGTAGCGCCGGCCGTGTTCGCGCAGCGCCGCGACCTCCAGCTCGACAGCCGAAAGGTGACGCCTGGCGACGTCTTCCTCGCGCTGCCGGGCGCCGCGGTCGATGGGCGCGGTTTCATCGACGTCGCGGTGCGGCAGGGCGCCGCCGCCGTGATCGTCGAGGCCAACGGCTGGAAGAAGAAGAATGCCGCCGTGCCGGTGCTTCCCGTGCCGCACCTCCGTTCCTTGCTGGGGTCCCTGGCCGCCAGCTTCTACGGCCACCCGAGCACGAGCCTGCTCGCCGTCGGCGTGACCGGCACGAACGGCAAGACCTCTTGCTCGCAGTGGATCGCCCAGTTGCTGACCCGGGCGGGCCGGCGCTGCGCCGTGATCGGCACGATCGGCATCGGGTTCCCGGACGAACCGTTCACCGACAGCCCGCTGACCACGCCTGACCCGGTGTCCCTGCAGCGCGAGGTCCGCCGGCTGCTCGACGCAGGCGCCCAGGCGCTCGCAATGGAGGTGTCGTCGATCGGGCTCGATCAGGGACGGGTCACCGGCATGAAGTTCGACGTCGCGCTGTACACGAACCTGACGCGCGATCACCTCGACTACCACGGGACCATGGAGCGGTACGAGGCGGCCAAGGCCCTCCTGTTCGACTGGCCCACGCTCTCGCACGCGGTCATCAACGTCGACGATGCGGCGGCGGTGCGCCTGATCCCGCGCCTGCTCGAGCGCGGCGTCCGCACCGTCGGCTTCAGCGCCACGGGTGCCGCGGGCGATCGCCGGCTGGCGCACATGCTGACCGCCGAGAACATCCTCCCGACCGCTGACGGGCTCGGCTTCCTGGCGAAGCTCGACGGCTCGGGGGTCGCGGTGGAAGTGCCCGTCGTGGGGCACTACAACATCTCCAACCTGCTGGGCGTCGTCGGCGTTGCGCTCGCCTGCGGCGTGAACTTCGCGGCCGCCGTCGCGGCGCTGCCTCACCTGGCCCCGCCGCTCGGACGCATGCAACGGGTCGTCCGGCCCGATGCCCCGCTCGCCGTCGTCGACTACGCGCATACGCCGGATGCGCTGGCGCAAGCGCTGCTCGCGTTGCGTCCGCTCGCGCAGTCGCGGCACGGGAAGATCTGGGTCGTGTTCGGGGCCGGCGGGGATCGCGACCCGGGCAAGCGTGCGCCGATGGGCGCGGCGGCGGCCAGCGGCGCCGACGTCGTCGTCGTCACGAGCGACAACCCGCGCACCGAGGATCCGTCGGCCATCGTCGCGCAGGTCGCGCTCGGTGCGCGCGATGCGCGGGAACTGGTCTGCCTGCTGGACCGCACCGAGGCGATCGCCCACGCCGTGCGCACGGCCGCTCCCGAGGACATCGTCCTGGTGGCCGGCAAGGGCCACGAGGATTACCAGGTCATCGGCACGAACCGGCAGCCGTACTCGGACCTCGCGCAGGTCCGGGCGGCACTTTCCGAGCGGGGCCGCCGGTGAGCGCGCACGGCCGCTCCGAAGCGCACATCCCGAGCGCGCAGCGCGAGGGTAGTCCAGTGAACGCGGAAGTCTCCTCACGCCAGCGTGTCGCCTGGCACGTCGCGGTGGCCGCCTGGCTGTCGCTGATCACCCTCGCCCTGCTGTGGGAGACGTGGCTGGCGCCGCTGCGTCCCGGCGGGTCCTGGCTGGCACTCAAGGCGCTGCCGCTGGCGCTCGCACTGCGCGGGCTGCTGCGCGCCGATCCCTACACGATGCAGTGGGCGCTGATGCTGTCGCTG
>JBFZCF010000024.1:0-16005 GCA_041308065.1 Burkholderiales bacterium | reverse complement strand
GGTCAGGGTCTCGGCGCCGCGGAGTTCGTCCGGCGTGCCGTTGAACACGATGCGGCCGCCGCGTTCGCCCGGCCCCGGGCCCATGTCGATCACGCGGTCGGCCGCCAGCATCACCTGCGGGTCGTGCTCCACCACGACCAGCGAGTTGCCGGCGTCGCGCAGCCGGTGCATCACCTGCACCACGCGGTGCATGTCGCGCGGATGCAGGCCGATCGACGGCTCGTCGAGGACGAACAGCGTGTTGACGAGCGACGTGCCGAGCGCGGTCGTCAGGTTGATCCGCTGCACTTCGCCGCCCGACAGCGTGCGGCTCTGGCGGTCGAGCGTCAGATACCCCAGGCCGACATCGACCAGGAAGGCGAGCCGCGCGCGCAGCTCGTCGAGCAGCATCCCGGTTGCTTCGTCGAGCGGCGGCGGCAGCGTGACGTCGTCGAAGAAACGTTTCACGCGCTCGATCGGCAGCAGCATCAGGTCGTGCAGCGACAGGCCGGGCAGCGCATCGAGCTGCGCCTCGGTCCAGCTCGCGCGGACCGGCCGATAGCGGCGATACCGGTCGCCTTCGAGGGCTCGCTGCGCCTCGGCGCCCTCGCCGACGCGCCACAGCAGCGCGTCCGGTTTCAGCCGCGCTCCGCCGCAGGCGGGGCAGGGGGTGTACGAGCGGTAGCGCGACAGCAGCACCCGGATGTGCATCTTGTACGCCTTGCTCTCGAGCCACTCGAAGAACCGCTTCGCGCCGTACCAGACGCCGGGCCAGCTCTTGTTCCAGCTCTTCCAGCCCGTGCCGCCCTCGATCACCCAGCGCTTCTGTGCGGCCGTCAGTTCGTGGAACGGCACGTCGAGTGGAATGCCGTCCTGCGCGGCGCTCTTCTCGAGGTCGCGCTGGCTCTCGATGAACGACTTCGACTGGAAGGGCTTGATCGCGCCGGCGCGTAGCGTCTTTCGTTCGTCCGGAATCACCAGCCCGTAATCGACGCCGATCACGCGGCCGAATCCGCGGCAGGTGTCGCACGCGCCGAGGGGCGAGTTGAACGAGAACGTGCTCGGGTGCGGGGTTTCGTAGTGGATGTCGCACGCCGCGCAGTGCAGGTCGGTGCTGTATCGCCATAAATCGGGGTCAGACCCCGATTTCTCGGCGTGGACGTCGACGCGGCCGCCGCCGACGCGCAACGCGCGCTCGAGGGCGTCGACGACGCGCGAGCGCTCGGTGCCCTCCCAGCGGAAGCGGTCGGCGACGACGTCGAGGACCTTGCCTTCAGCGCCCTTGCGCTCGGCGTGGACGCGTGCGTAGCCCTGCGCTTCGAGCTGCGCGCGCACCTCTTGCTCGGCGAAGTTCTTCGGGATGTTCACCGGGAAGGTCACGGTGAGGCGGCAGTCGGCGCCGCGCGCCTGCTCCTGCAGGCTGGCCAGGATGGACGCGGGCGTGTCGCGTCGCACGGGGCGCGCGCAGCGGCGGCAGTACAGGAGCGCCGCGCGCGCGAACAGCAGCTTCAGGTGGTCGTTTAGCTCGGTCATCGTGCCGACCGTGCTGCGCGACGTGCGCACCGGATTCGTCTGGTCGATCGCGATCGCCGGCGGCACACCTTCGATGCGGTCCACGGCGGGCCGGTCCATGCGATCCAGGAACTGCCGCGCGTACGGAGAAAACGTCTCGACGTAGCGGCGCTGGCCCTCGGCGTACAGCGTGTCGAACACGAGCGAACTCTTGCCCGAGCCCGATACGCCGGTGACCACCACCAGCTCGCCGAGCGGGATGTCGAGGTCGAGGTTGCGCAGGTTGTTCTGGCGCGCTCCGCGGATGCGGATGGCGCGATTCGATCGGGACGACATGGGGGAGTCGAGCAGGCCGCGCAGGCGGCGAAGGAGGGGCAAGTCTAGGCGAACTGCCTGACCGCCGCTTTCGACCTCGATGGGTCGGCACGCTGAGCAGCTGTCGCCTGCCGCCGGCCGCTCGCCTTGAATTGCCGCGCTGCTCCGCCACCAACGTGGCGCGCTCTCGATCGGCGTGCCGGAGGCCGCGCGGTTAGTCGATGCGAACCGACGCGCCGCCGCTGGCGAAGCGCACGAGGTCGTCGAACTGGCGGGTCACCAACCCCGGAACGGGATCGCGGCCCTTCTCGTCGCGACGGTCGAACACCATGTCCGCACCAGCCTGCACGCGGACCCAGCGCGGGTACGAGTACATGAAACCGCTGACGTGGTCGATGACCATCAGTGACGAGCCACCCGGCAACAACAGCTGTGCGGCGACCATGTTCTCGGCACGCGGCAGCAGCACGGCGCGCGCCATCGGGCGGCCGTCGCCGCGGCACTCGACCACCAGCGGCGACGACGAGCGGCGCACCTGCAGGTCGAACATCGGCGTGTCGCCAACGTACTCGCGGCCGCCGTTGGAAACACGACAGCTCATTCCTTCGATCGCGCGCCCCTCACGGTCCACCGCCTGGATGCTGACCGGCTGCGTCGCGCGGCCGGTCACCGTGGCGCAGCCGCTCGCGAGGACGGCGACCAGGGCCAGCAGGGCGACACGCAGGTTCAGGGGAATCATCGGGGCTGTCGAGAGAGGGATGGCCCGAAGGTAGGCGCGGCCGTGCGGCGGCGCTTCCGGCAAATGGACTAGCCGTGCGGAAACGCGTGATCCAACGTGCGAACAGCCGTGCCATCGGCGGTCAGTTCGCCGCTTTCGCGTCGGGCGCGACCGGCATTCACGAGGACCGCGACAGCGAATCGCCCACCCCGCGGAGAGTCGACTCCCCTCGACGGGCGGTTGCTGTTCCCGATCGGGTTACCTCTGCTGGAGTAGGGCGTGGCGCGGCCTGACGCGCGTCAAGGATGCAGCGCGCGGTGCCTTCTAGCGTGGCGCATCGATCCAGACCGTCGACCACCATGCCGATTGCCCTGTTGATCCTTCCGTCGCTCGCCGCCGTCCTGCTCGCGGCGCACTTCTACCGTGCCGGCCAGCTCATGCTGGCCGCACTGTCCGTCGGCGCGCTCGTGCTGCTGGCCGTGCCGCGCCCCTGGGCGGCGCGCGTGCTGCAACTCGCATTGCTGGCCGGCGCGTTCGAGTGGCTACGGACGCTCGCGCTGTTCGCCGCGACCCGCATCGCCATGGGACAGCCTTACCTGCGACTCACGCTGATTCTCCTCGCGGTCGCCGCATTCACCGCCGCGTCGGCCGCCGTGTTCCAGCAGGCCGCCGTGCGGCGGCGCTATCGTCTCTAGCGCGGTTTCCAACCGCCGACGTCAGCGTGCAAGGAACTTCTCGACCAGCCTCACCCAATACGTCGCGCCAAGCGGAATCAGTTCGTCGTTGAAGTCGTACGACGGGTTGTGCAGCATGCACGGCCCGAGTCCGTGGCCGGCGCTGCGATGCGAGCCCTCGCCGTTGCCGATGAACACGTAGGCCCCGGGACGCGCCTTCAGCATGAAGGCGAAGTCCTCCGAGCCCATCGTCGGCTCGATTCCCCGCACGACGTTCGCCGCGCCGACGATGTCGTCCATCACGGTGGCCGCGAACTCGGTCTCCGCGGCGTGGTTCACCGTCGGCGGATAGTTCCAGCGGAACTCCACGTCGGCTTCCGCGCCGTGCGCCGCCGCGGTCATCGCGACGATGCGCTTCATCTGCTCCTCGACCTGCGAGGTCACCGCATCGCTGAACGTGCGCACCGTCCCGGCGATGCGCGCGGTTTCGGGAATCACGTTGGTCGCCTCGCCCGCCTGGATCATCGTGACCGACAGGACGGCCGAGTCGATCGGCTTCTTGACGCGCGTGATGATGGCCTGCAGGCCGTTGACGACCTGCACGGCCACGAACACCGGGTCGACGCCGAGGTGCGGCATCGCCGCGTGCGCGCCGCGCCCGCGGACCGAGATCGCGAACTCGTTGGACGACGCCATCATGGGGCCCGCGGTCAGGCCGAATTCGCCGACCTTCAGGTTCGGCCAGTTGTGCATGCCGAACACCGCGTCGCACGGGAAGCGGTCGAACAGTCCGTCGTCGATCATCCTCTGCGCGCCGGCGCCGCCTTCCTCACCCGGCTGGAAGATCAGGTGCACCGTGCCGTCGAACGGGCGGGTCTCCGCCAGGTACTTCGCCGCGGCGAGCAGCATCGCCGTGTGGCCGTCGTGGCCACAGGCGTGCATCCTGCCCTCGTGCCTCGACTTGTGCGGGAACTGGTTGAGCTCGGTGATCGGCAGCGCATCCATGTCGGCGCGCAGTCCGATCGAGCGGGACGACGGGCCGTTCTTCAGCGTCCCGACCACGCCGGTGCCGCCGAGGCCGCGCGTGACCTCGATGCCCCACGCGGCGAGCCGGCTGGCGACGATGTCGGAGGTGCGCACTTCCTCGAAGCGCAGTTCGGGGTGGGCGTGCAGGTCGCGCCGGATCTGCTGGATTTCGGCGCGGAACTGAACCACGCGGTCGATCAGTTGCATGTTGATTCAGGGTCGCGGTACTCGGGGGAGACATCGTACTGAACCAGCCCCGATGGCGCACCAGGGCCTGCCAGCGCGTGGTTCGCGCATGGGCGATCCCGGCATTGACAGGCCCTAGAATGGCCGCTCCCCGGCGCTTCAGGCGCCGGGTCTGCAAGACCCTCACTTCCCGCGGGTGTTTCCATGAACAAGCCGGTTGATTCCACCGTTTCCGCTGCGCCGTCGGCCGACGCGCTCGCCATGATCGATCGGCTGATCGCGTTTCCCACGGTCAGTCGCGACTCGAACCTCGGGTTGATCGAATACGCGCGCGACGAGTTGAATCGGCTCGGCGTCCGCTCGCAACTCGTCTACGACGCGGGAGGGAAGAAGGCGAACCTGTTCGCCACGCTGTCTGCCGAACCGGAGCGCGTCAAGACGGGCGGGCTGGTTCTGTCGGGCCACACCGACACCGTGCCGGTCGACGGGCAGGACTGGTCGAGCGAGCCGTTCCGGGCCACGCACCGCGACGGCCGCATCCACGGGCGCGGCACGGCCGACATGAAAGGGTTCATCGCGATCGCGCTCGCGTGGGCGCCGCGCTTCCTCGCCGCGCAGGAGCGGCTGCCGGTGCACCTGTCGCTGACCTACGACGAAGAGACGACCTTCCTCGGCGTGAACGGCCTGGTCGCCGATCTCGCGGAACGAGGCATCCGTCCGGCGGGCTGCGTCATCGGCGAGCCGACCGACATGCAGGCGATCGTCGCCCACAAGGGCAAGCGGGACCTGTGCTGCAAGGTCCGTGGACGCGAAGCGCACTCGGCACTCACGCCGCAGGGCGTGAACGCGATCGAGTTCGCCGCGCGGCTGATTGCGTACATCCGCGGCGTGGCCGACCGGCTGGCGCGCGACGAGCCGCGCGACGGTCGCTTCGCCGTTCCGCACAGCACGCTGCAGACCGGCCTGATCAAGGGCGGCATCGCGACCAACGTCGTGCCGCGCGACTGCGAGTTCCACTTCGAGATGCGCAACCTGCCGTCGATGTCGCACGACACGCTGGAATCCGAGATCGCCGGGTACGCGGAACGCGAACTCGTGCCGCAGATGCGGCGTGTCGCGGCCGATGCCGGCATCGTCTTCGAACGCGGCCTCGACCTGCCGGCCTTCGGCATCGCGCCCGACGCGGCCCTGGTCCGGTGGGCGCAGCAGGTCGCCCGCACCACGCACCTCGGCACCGGCGCGGTGAGCTTCGCCACCGAGGCGAGCGTCTTCATGAAGGCCGGCATCCCGACCGTCGTGCTGGGGCCCGGCAGCATCGAGCAGGCGCACAAGCCGGACGAGTACATCAGCTACGCGCAGGTCGCCGCGTGCGAGGCGTTCTTCGCGCAGATGATCGAGCAGCCGCTTCCCGGAGCGAAGTGATGCGCGACCCCGCGCCCGGCGAGACCGTCGTCCGCGCGGCGTGCCCGCACGACTGCCCGGACACGTGCGCGATGCTCGTGACCGTGCGCGAGGAGCAGGGCCGGCGGGTCGCGGTGAAGATCGCCGGCGATCCGACGCATCCCGCCACGGGCGGCGTGCTGTGCACCAAGGTCAGCCGCTACCTCGAGCGCGTGTATCACCCGGATCGCCTCCTGCATCCGCTCAGGCGAGTCGGGCGCAAGGGCGAGGGTCGCTTCGAACGCGTCAGCTGGGACGACGCGCTCACGGACATCGCGCGCCGCCTGCAGTCGATCGCCGCGCGCGACCCGCAGCGCATCGTTCCGTACAGCTACGCCGGCACGATGGGCCTCGTGCAGGGCGAGGCGATGGCGAGCCGCTTCTTCAACAAGCTCGGCGCCAGCCTCCTCGACCGCACGATCTGCGCGACCGCCGGCGGCGAGGCGCTCGCGGCCACGCTCGGCACGCGCCTCGGCACCGATATTGAGCAGTTCCAGGATGCAAAGCTGATCGTCTTCTGGGGCACCAACGCGATCGCGTCGAACCTGCACCTGTGGAGCCGCGCGCAGGAGGCCAAGCGACGGGGCGCGAAGCTGATCGCGATCGACCCGTACCGCTCGCTGACCGCGGACAAGTGCCACCAGCACATCGCGCTGATGCCGGGCACCGACGGCGCCTTCGCGCTCGGGGTGATCCACGTGCTGATCCGCGAGGGATGGCTCGACCGCGACTACATCGAGCGGCACACGCTCGGCTTCGATGCCCTCGCCGAGCGCGCGCGCGCGTTCGACCCGGACCGCGTCGCGGCGCTGTGCGGGATCGCCGCCGACGAGGTCGCCGGCTTCGCGCACGATTACTGGACCCTGAAGCCGGCGGCAATCCGCCTCAACTACGGCATGCAGCGCACGCGCGGCGGCGGCAACGCGGTCCGCGCGGTGGCGAGCCTGCCCGCGCTGGCCGGGCACTGGCGCGATCCCGCCGGCGGACTGCTGCTGTCGACCAGCGGCGCGTATGCGGTCGACGAGGCGGCGCTGTACCGGCCCGACCTGCTCGCGGGGCGGCGTCCACGCACGATCAACATGTCGACCATCGGGCAGGACCTGCTCGAGGCCGACCCGCCGATCGAGGCGCTGATCGTGTACGACAGCAACCCGGTGGCGGTCGCGCCGCAGTCGTCGGAGGTCGCGCGCGGCTTCGCGCGCGAGGACCTGTTCACGGTCGTGCTCGAGCAGTTCCAGACCGACACGGCCGACCATGCCGACTACGTGCTGCCGGCGACGACGCAGCTCGAGCACGTCGACGTGCACAAGTCGTACGGGCACTACTACGTGCTCGCCAACAGTCCGGCGATCGATCCGCTCGGCGAGTCGCTGCCGAACAGCGAGATCTTCCGTCGACTCGCGGCGCGCATGGGTTTCAACGAGCCATGCTTCGCGGAGACCGACGACGAACTCGCGGCGCAGGCGTTTGCGAAGCGCGGCACGACGGCGCACTACGACTGGGCCCGGCTCAAGCGGAAGGGCTGGGAACGGCTGGACCTGCCTGCCGACTACGCGCCCTTCGCGCAGGGCAGCTTCCCGACGCCGTCCGGCAAGTGCGAACTCGTGTCCGCCCGCCTCGCGGCGGTTGGCGCCGACCCGGTTCCCGACTACGTGGCGCCGTACGAGAGCGCATCGAGCAACCCGGAACGCGCGCGCCGCTTCCCGCTCGCCATCATCTCGCCGCCCGCCCGCAACTTCCTGAACTCCACGTTCGTCAATGTCGCATCGCTGCGCGACGCCGAGGGCGAGCCCGCGCTCGACATCCACCCGGTCGACGCGGCGGCGCGCGGGATCACGGACGGCACGCGGGTCCGCGTGTTCAACGACCGGGGCGGCTTCGAACTGCTGGCGCGCGTCACGGACCGGGCGCGACCTGGCTGCGTGGTCGCGCTGTCGATCTGGTGGAAGAAGCTCACCCGCGACGGCCGCAACGCGAATGAAGTGACCAGCCAGGCGCTGACGGATATCGGCCGCGGTCCCACGTTCTACGACTGCCTGGTGGAAGTCGAATCGACCTCGACTTGATCCAGGGCCAGCCGTCCCCCGGTCGGGGGATGGCGGGGCACGTCGCGGCGACGAGAATGAAAACGGGTTGATGTATGCAGTTTCCATCACGCCGCGGACTCCGCCGATGTCGTCTTCCCTCGACTTTCCCTTCGTGGCCGGCCTGGACGCCGCCCGCTGGGTGCAGGCGGGCCTGGAGGTCTGGGAAGCCTGGCGCATGACGCCGCGGCAACTCGCCGCGTCCCGCCAGCAACGCCTCGTGTCGCTGCTCAGGCACGCCCGGACCGCGTCGCGGTTCTATCGCGAGTTGCACGCTGGCCTCCCGCTGGCCGATGACGCGCCGCTGTCGGCGTATCCGGTCGTCGACAAGCGCACCCTGATGCAGCAGTTCGACCGCGTCAGCACGCGTCCCGAGGTGACCCTGTTCGCGATCGACCGGTTCGTATCCCGGCCCGAGCGGCATGGATCGCTGTTCCAGGGCCGCTACGCGGTCTGGACCAGTTCCGGCACCACGGGACAGCCCGGGTGGTTCGTGCAGGATCCCGGCGCGCTGGCGGTCTATGACGCGCTGGAAGCCCAGCGCTTCCGGGGCGTCGGCCTGGCGCGCTCGTGGCGGCCGGGCGAGCGCTACGCGATGATCGCCGCGACGGGCGGGCACTTCGCCGGCGTGTCGTCGGTGGAGCGGATGCGGCGGTCGGTGCCGTGGCTGGCGCCGTTCGTGCGCTCGTGCTCGCTGCTGCAGCCGGTGCGCTCGCTGGTGGCCGAACTCAATGGGTACCAGCCGGCCATCGTCGCGACGTACCCGACCGCCGCCGAAATGCTGGCCGAGGAGCAGGCGAGCGGGCGGCTGCGGCTGCGCCTGCGCGAGATCTGGACGGGCGGCGAGTGCCTGGCGCCCGCGACGCGGGCCCGCCTGCAGTCCGTCTTCGGCTGCCCGGTCCGCAGTTCCTACGGGGCGTCGGAGTTCCTGCCGATCGCGTGGGAGTGCGAGCACCTGAACCTGCACGTCAACAGCGACTGGGTGATCCTCGAACCGGTGGACGCAGAGCGGCGGCCGGTTGCGCCGGCAACCCGCTCGCACTCGGTGCTTCTGACCAACCTCGCCAACCGCGTGCAGCCGCTGATTCGTTACGACCTCGGCGACGCCGTGACGCTGCACGACCAGCCCTGTGCCTGCGGATCCGCGTTTCCGGCGATCTCGGTCGAAGGACGTTGCGACGACACCCTGGTGATGCCGCTCGCGCACGGCGGGCTCGGGACGATCGTGCCGCTGGCTCTCGCGACTGTGCTCGAGGACGAGGCGCACGTGCACGATTTCCAGGTCGTGCAGACCGGCAGCGGCGCCTTGAAGGTCCGGCTGGCCGAGGACGACGGGTCGTCGGCTGCCGCGGTGCGCCGAGCCCTGCACGCTTACTTCAAGGCGATGGGCTTTGCCGATGTCGCGCTCGACGTCGGCGGCCAGGCCCCGCGACGCGATCCGGTCAGCGGCAAGCTGCGCCGGGTCGTCCGGGAGGATCGGCCGGCCGTTCATTAGGCCCGCGCGCGGCGGCGTCGCCGTGGCTTCGGCACAATGGCGCCGATGCCGTCCGTTCCCCGCTTCCTCCCTGCACTTTTTCGGCCCCGGCGCCTCGTTGTCGCCGCCGTGGCCGTGATCGCCGCCGCCGCCGTGGGCGGGTGCTCGACGCTCGGGTACTACGCGCAGTCGATCGGCGGACACCTGGCCATGATGCGGTCCGCGCGTCCGATCCAGGAGGTGGTCGCCGACCCCGAGACACCGGAGGTCCTTCGGAAGCGGCTGCTGCGCGCGCAGGAGATCCGGGTCTTCGCTTCCAGCGAGCTCGGCCTGCCGGACAACCGCAGCTACCGGGAGTACGCCGACCTGCACCGCCCGTACGTGGTGTGGAACGTGTTCGCGACACGCGAACTGTCGCTGGAACTGAAGCAGTGGTGCTACCCGGTCGTCGGCTGCGCCGGGTACCGCGGGTACTTCGACCGCGGCGCGGCCGAGCGCGAGGCCGAAGCGCTGCGGGCGGAAGGCTACGAGGTCAACGTGGCCGGTGTTCCCGCCTATTCGACGCTCGGCTGGCTGCCCGACCCGCTGCTGAACACCTTCATCGGCGGCTCGGAGGGCCAGGTCGCATCGATGGTGTTCCACGAACTGGCGCACCAGGTCGTGTTCGTCGGCGGCGACACCGCATTCAACGAGTCCTTCGCCACTGCGGTCGAGCGCGAGGGCGTGCGGCGCTGGCTCGCCGTCAGCAGCGACCCGGCGCTGCGGCAGTCGTACGCGGAGTTCGCGAGTCGCCGGCAGGACTTCGTGGACCTGCTGCTGAAGTACCGGGACCGTCTCGAAGCGCTGTACGCGAGCGCGGAGCCGGACGATGCGAAGCGCGCCGGCAAGCGGCGCCTGTTCGGGGAGTTGAAGGACGAGTACACCGTGCTGAAGGCTGCGTGGGGAGGCTTCGCCGGCTACGACCGCTACTTCGCGCAGGAACTGACCAACGCGCACCTGGCCTCGGTTGGCGCCTACAACATGCTGGTTCCGGCCTTCGACGTGTTGCTGGCGCGCGAGGGCGGCGACCTGCCGCGTTTCTACGCGGAGGTGCGGCGCCTGGCCGGGCTGCCGCAGGGCGAGCGGGAGGCGGAACTCCGCGGCCTCGTGGTTGCGCGTTGATTCCCGCGAAAGGGCAGCGGGCTAGAATCGTGGGCTGCGCAGCGGCGCGTCGCTGCAAGACAGACTCACAATGACAAGACTGCCAAGGAGAGACAAGATGGATCGGTTCTGGCTCAGGAACTATCCGAAGGGCGTGCCTGCCGACATCGACTGCAACCAGTACAAGTCACTGGTCGAACTGATCGAAGAGGCCTTCCGCAAGCACGGCTCTCTGCCCGCCTACAGCTTCATGGGCGTGGAGATGACGTACAACCAGCTCGACCAGTATTCGGCCGCGCTGGCGGCCTGGCTGCAGAGCCGGGGTTTCGGCAAGGGCAAGCGCGTCGCGATCATGATGCCGAACGTGATGCAGTACCCGGTTGCGCTCGCCGGGATCCTGCGCGCCGGCTGCACCGTGGTCAACGTCAACCCGCTCTACACGCCGCGCGAGCTCGAGCACCAGCTGAAGGACTCCGGGGCGGACGCGATCTTCATCCTCGAGAACTTCGCGCACGTGTTCCAGCAGGTTGCCGACAAGGTGCCGACCAAGGTCGCCGTGGTGTGCGCCATGGGCGACATGCTCGGTCTCCTCAAGGGGCTGCTGGTCAACTTCGTCGTGCGCAACGTCAAGAAGATGGTTCCCGAGTACTCGCTGCCGAACGCGGTGCGCTGGAGCGAGATGATGGCCGACGGGTTGAAGATGAACCTGAAGCCGGTCGCGGTCGGCCACGCCGACGTCGCGTTCCTGCAGTACACCGGAGGCACGACCGGCGTGTCGAAGGGCGCGACCCTCACGCACAAGAACATCATCGCCAACATGCTGCAGTCGGAAGCGTGGTACCAGCCGGCGCTGTCGAAGCTGAAGCCCGGCGAGAGCCCGGTGACGATCACGGCGCTGCCGCTGTATCACATCTTCGCGCTGACGGTCTGCGCGATGATGTCGATGCGCATCGGCGGCAAGTGCGTGCTGATCGCGAACCCGCGCGACATTCCAGGCTTCGTGAAGGAACTGGCCAAGCACACGTTCCACGTCTTTCCGGCGGTCAATACGCTCTTCAACGGCCTTCTGAACAACGAGGAGTTCAAGAAGCTGAACTTCTCGCGGCTGATCCTCTCGGCCGGCGGCGGCATGGCGGTCCAGCAGGCCGTCGCGGAGCGCTGGCTGAAGGTGACCGGCTGCCCGATCGCCGAAGGCTACGGCCTGTCGGAGACCTCGCCGGTCGCCACCGCCAACCGCACCGATACGGACAAGTTCACGGGCACGATCGGGTTGCCTGTGCCGTCGACCGAGATCGCGATCCTCGACGACAACGGTGAAAAGCTGCCGGTGGGGCAGGTCGGCGAGATCGCCATCCGCGGCCCGCAGGTGATGGCCGGCTACTGGAATCGCCCGGACGAGACCGCGAAGGTCATGACGGCCGACGGCTTCTTCCGCAGCGGCGACGTCGGCGTGATGGATGCCGACGGCTACACGAAGATCGTCGACCGCAAGAAGGACATGATCCTGGTCTCCGGGTTCAACGTGTATCCGAACGAGGTCGAGGGAGTGGTCGCTTCGCATCCGGGCGTGCTCGAGTGCGCGGTAGTCGGCGTGCCGGACGACAACTCGGGCGAAGCCGTGAAGCTGTTCGTCGTCAAGAAGGACCCGGCGCTCACCGAGAAGGAACTGATGGAGTTCTGCAAGGAACAGCTGACCGGCTACAAGAAGCCCAAGTACATCGAGTTCCGCGCCGACCTGCCGAAGACCAACGTCGGCAAGATCCTGCGGCGTGAACTGCGGGACGAGAAGAAAGCGGCCTAAACTGCGGGCTGCAACCGGAAGGCCGCCGCGTGCGGCCTTTCTTTTTTCCTGCGCCGGACCGGCGCAGCAGGAGCCGTGATGAAGAAACCATTCGTGAAGCGCCCGCGGTCGGACGAGCCCACTGGAACGCGTACCGGCCCGCGCGCCCGCGCGGCGCAGGAACGCAAGTTCACAGATCCGTATGCGAAAGCCGAGCGCCCGGCCCGCGCCCCACGTGCCGGCGGCTTCAGCCGCACGGAGGGCGATGACGCCAGGCGCCCGGCCGCGCGCCCGTCCGTGATCACGCTCGACGCGGACGTTGCCCGGACGTTCCGCGACTCGGAGACGGTCAACGAGGCCCTGCGGATGGTCATGCGGCTCGCACGCTTCGCCGGCAGTCGGCCCGCGTTCAACCGCGATCGGCCCGCACCGGCCTTCGCCGATCGCCGCGGCCCTCCAAGGGGCGACCGGCCGCAGGAACGTCGCGGGCCGCCGCGCCCCCGCACGCCGCGCTTCAAGGAAGAGTGAGCGAAGCCAGTAGTGCGCCTGCCGGGGACGGCAGGCGTCTCGGTGTTTGAGGCGGGCGAAACGCTGAACAGCTGACCGGAAAGGTCAGGCAGCGGGCGCGCTGTCGAGCGGCGGCGCGTGTTCGACCAGGTTGCGGCGCAGGCAGCGGTAGATTTCGCCGACGTCGAGCCGCTGGCCCTGCGCTGGACGCAGGCTCACCTTCAGCTCGTCACCGCGCGCACGAATGGACAGGGCGGCACTGGAAGCGCCGAGGCCGCCGCTGCAGGTGCACGATTTCTGGCAGGCCGTCAGCGCGGCGAGCACGCTGCCCTGTCGACCGGCCACGCGACTCAGCTCGATCCGGACTTCGTTCTGCCGCTCCGACACACGCATGCGCATTTGATCGCCTCCAGACGGCAGTATCACTTCCTTTTGTGACACTTGCATTGTCATCCGACGAACGTATCCGCCGAACGGCGGATTACGTTGTATCGATGGCGACTATTCCGCGGCTGCCGTGCGGCCAATCGCGGGGCGCCTGCCCAGCGCCTGCAACTGGCGATCGTGGAGGCGCGACAAAGTCGCAAGCGCGACAGTTGCCCCGATCAGGGCGAAGAACATGTCCGACTGCGTGTCCCATTGGTCGCCCTGGGTGCCGAGGAACTCGTCGGCGCCCTGGCCGAGGGAGAGCGCGGCCCACCACTCGATCAGTTCGTAGAACGCGCTGATGGCGAGCGCCACGCAGACGCACAGGAAGGCAGTCATGCGCGCGCCGCGCACGAAGTCGCCGCGCAGCAGGATCTCGCGGGCGATCAGCACGGGCACGAATCCCTGCACGAAGTGGCCCAGCTTGTCGTACGGGTTCCGGGCCAGGCCGAGCCACTCCTGCACCCAGGCGCCGGCCGGCACCCGCGCGTACGTATATGTCCCGCCGCCGATGAGCACCAGCCCGTGGAGGAAGATCAGCACGTAGAGCAGCGTGGTCAGCGGATACCGGTCGCGCGTGATGATCAGCAGCGGGAGCGCGACAAGGACCGGCAGCACCTCCATCAGCCAGGTGAGCCGGTCGTAAGGGCGCCAGCCGGAGACGACGAGTGCGATGATCGTCGCTGCGAGCAGCGCGAGGAGCAGGGGCCGGCGTTCGCTGGAGGACGACATGGCAGTCGGGCAATGGATCACATCGATTATCGGGCTGTTCTGCGCATCGCTGTCAGCGGTGGCCGCCGAGCGCCTCCCGCGCCTGCACGCGCTCACCGACGAGTGGACCATTTCGGGGCTGTCGGCCGGCGCGTACATGGCCAGCCAGGTCGCTGTCGCCCGCTCCGGGCAGGTGCGCGGCGTGGGAGTGTTCGCCGGCGGGCCATTCTATTGCGTCGGGATCGACCGGC
Source organism: Burkholderiales bacterium (assembly GCA_041308065.1). Classification (GTDB taxonomy): domain Bacteria; phylum Pseudomonadota; class Gammaproteobacteria; order Burkholderiales; family Burkholderiaceae_F; genus JAOUJD01. The sequence goes on along the minus strand of JBFZCF010000024.1, from coordinate 1,782 downwards.
GCCGCGCCCAGGGCGAATGCCTGACCGGCGCGCCTGATCCCGCTGCCGCGCGGCGCGAGGCGGAACGCCTTGCAGCGCTGCGCCTGGTCGACCCGGTTGAGGGCCTGGCGAAAGTGCGCGCATGGGTGATGGCGGGGGCGGCTGACGATGTGGTCGCCGAGCCGGTCGTCCGGGCGACAGCGCAGTTCTTCTCGTCGTTCAATGCGTCGGGGACGGTGTTCGAGGTCCAGCCCGGCCTTGGGCATGGCCTCCCGACGCGCGACTTCGGGGTGGACTGCGGCGCCACCGCGTCCCCCTTCCTCAACCGGTGCGGAGTGCCCGCGGTCGCCCGCATGCTCGCGCACCTGTTGCCTGCCGCGCCGGTGACGACCGGAGCCACGGGACGACTGCTGGCGATCGACCAGAACGAGTTCGTGCCGGCACTGCGGCGCTTCTGGAAGACGACGTCGCTGGACGCCACCGCCTACGTCTTCGTGCCGCAGGAGTGCAATCGCACGCGCTGTCGCGTCCACGTGGCGTTGCACGGCTGTCGCCAGGGCGTCGCGCTTGTCGGCGACACGTTTGCGCGGCACGCCGGGTACAACGAGTGGGCTGCGGCGCGCCGCCTCATCGTGCTCTACCCGCAGGTGCGTCCCGTCGAGCCGTCGTTCGTTGCGTGGTGGCTGCCGCACAACCCGCACGGCTGCTGGGACTGGTGGGGCTACACCGGCACCGACTACGCCACCAGGAACGCCGCCCAGATCGCGACGATCGTCGCGATGGTTGCCCGCCTGGGCGAGAAGCCCTGACGGCGCGACGCCAGCTGGGCGACTTTCATCGCGCCGCCCGCCTTGCTGGAGCCGCGCCGCTCGCCAGGCTCAGTCGACCTTCGCATTCGAGAACTTGACCACCTGCGCCCACTTCTCGCTCTCGGCCTTCACGAAGGCGGCGAACTGGTCCGGAGTGGTCCCGCCGGGTTCGGCGCCCTGCGCCAGGAAGCGCTCGCGGACCTGGGGCACCGCCAGCGCCTTGGCCACGTCGGCCTGGATCTTGTCGACGATGGCGCGCGGCGTGCCTGCGGGAGCGAACAGGCCGAACCAGGAACTCGCATCGAAGTCCTTCAGGTTGGCCGCCTGCTCGATGGTCGGAATGCCCGGCAGCGCGGGCGACGGATTCTTCGACGTCACGGCGAGCGCCTTGAGGCGGCCGCTCTTGATGTGCGGGAGCGCGGACGGCAGGTTGTCGAACATCACGTTCATGTTGCCGGCCACCAGGTCCATCACGGCCGGCGCGGATCCGCGATACGGGAAGTGGACCATGTAGATCCCCGTGACGGTCTTGAAGAGTTCGCCGGCCAGGTGGATCGATGTTCCGTTGCCGCTCGAGGCCATGTTGAGCTTGCCGGGATTGGCCTTCGCGTACTGGATGAACTCGGGCACCGAATTCACCGGCAGCTTCGGATTGATCACCATCACGTTCGGCACTGCCGCGCAGAGCGTGACGGGAACAAAGTCCTTGACCGGATCGAACGGCATCTTCTGTCCGTTGTGCGCGAACAGGGCCGCGTTGATCGCGTGCGTGCCGACCGTGCCCATCAGCACGGTGTAGCCGTCGGCTGGACTCTTGGCGACGGCGTCCGCGCCGATGTTGCCGCCGGCACCGGCCCGGTTGTCGATGACGACCGGCTGCCCCCACATCTTCTGCAACTCCGCACCAAGCGAACGGGCGACGATGTCGGTGGTGCCGCCCGGAGGGAAGGGCACGACGATCCGCACGGGTTTCGTCGGCCACGCCTGCGCGTGG
>JBFZCF010000023.1:0-16037 GCA_041308065.1 Burkholderiales bacterium | reverse complement strand
CGCGCGCGATTGAACGCGGCCAGTTCCGAGTCCGCGCGGAACAGCGACATGCGCCAGTCCACCGCGTCGAGGGCGCCCTGCACCGCGCTGCGCACGGCGGCCAGGTCCTGGTCCGGCGCGACCAGCTTGACCGTGTAGGCGCCGCCCATCGTCGTGCCGCTGATGCGTGCCACGTCGGGCGCGCCGGCCTCGAAACGCTGGCAACCCACCAGGCCGATGCCAGCCGCCGCGCCGAGCAGCACCTGCCGGCGCCGCGGAGAGATGACGGCGTCCACCGCCGGGGTCTGCGTGTTCATTTCTTCTCCTCCACCGCTTCGCGCACGGCGGCCTCGAAACGTCCCTCGCCGTGCTCGATCAGCAGCCGCACCAGGTCGCCGATGGAGATCAGGCCATACAGCCGCGCGCCGTCGATCACCAGCAGGTGCCGGTGCCGGTTCACGTGCATCAGGCTTAGAGCCGCCTCGACCGTGGTGCCCGGCGTCACGAAGCGGACGTCGCGCGTCATCACCATCGAGATCGGCGTCGTCTTCGCATCGCGCTCGGCGTGCACCACGCGCACCAGCACGTCGCGCTCGGTGAAGATGCCGTCCGCCAGCCCGTCCTCGTTCTTGATGACGACCGCGCCCACGCGGCGCTGGGCCATCACCGCCACCGCCTCGGCCACCGTCGCCGACGCGTCCACCGTGACCAGCTCGCTCGACGCTTTCTGCGCGAGGACCTCTTCGACCAGCGTTCGCATACGCGCTCCTCAGAATCCGAAATCGTCCAGCATGACGTTCTCGCGATCGACGCCAAGATCCAGGCACATCTTGATCACCGCCTTGTTCATCACATCCGGCCCGCACAGGTAGTACTCGATGTCCTCCGGCGCCGGATGCTTGTCCAGGTAGTGCTTGCGCAGCACGTTGTGCCGCACCAGGCCCACCGGGCCCGTCCAGTTGTCCTCGGGACGCGGCTCCGACAGCACGAGGTGCCACGTGAAGTTGGGATTCTCGGCCGCCAGCTTGTCGAACTCCTCGACGTAGAACGCTTCCTTCATGTTCCGCGCGGAGTACCAGAACGTCATCTTGCGCTTGCTCTTCAGCCGCAGCAGCTGGTCGAAGATGTGCGAGCGCATCGGCGCCATGCCGGCCCCGGCCGCCACGAAGCACATCTCGTTGTTCGTCTCGCGCGCGAAGAACTCGCCGTACGGGCCCGACACCGTCACCATGTCATCGGGCTTCAGGTTGAACAGCCACGAACTCATCTTGCCCTGCGGAATGTCCTCGCGGTAATCCGGCGAGAACGCGATGCGGATCGTGAACAGCAGGATGCCCTTCTCGAGCGGGTAGTTCGCCATCGAATAGGCGCGCTCGACCGGCTCACTCACGACCGACTTGAAGCGCCACAGGTCGAACTTGTCCCACTCCTCGCGAAACTCCGGCTCGATGTCGAACTCCCTGAACGACAGCGAATACGGCGGCGCCTCGATCTGCATGTAGCCACCGGCCCGGAACTGCACGTCCTCGCCTTCCGGCAGCGCCAGCTTCAGCTCCTTGATGAAGGTCGACACGTTGCGGTTGGAGATGACGCGGCACTGCCACTTCCGCACGCTGAAGACCTCGGGCGACAGTTCGATCTTCATGTCGCGCTTGACCTTCAGCTGGCACGCGAGCCGGTAGCCGTGGCGCGCTTCCTTGGGCGAGATGAAGCCGGTCTCGGTCGGCAGGATCTCGCCGCCGCCTTCCTTCACCACGACGTCGCAAACGCCGCACGAGCCCTTGCCGCCGCAGGCCGACGGAATGAAGATCTTCTCGGCCGCGAGCGCGTTCAGCAGCGTCGTGCCGGGCGCGACCGTGAGCGCCTTCGACGGATCGTCGTTGATCACGATCGACAGGTCGCCAGCCGGGACCAGCTTGTTCCGGGCAACCATCAGCACGGCGACGAGCAGCAGGATCACTCCCGTGAACATCGCGATGGCGAGCAGGATTTCGGTCACGGTCGGGCCTTACAGCTGGATTCCGGAGAACATCATGAACGCGAGCGACATCAGTCCCGCGGTGATGAACGTGATGCCGAGCCCGCGCAGCCCGGCGGGCACGTCCGAGTACACCATGCGCTCGCGGATCGCCGCCAGCGCGATGATGGCGATGGCGAATCCGGTCCCGGAGCCCAGGCCGAACACGACGCTCTCCGCCAGCGAGTAGTCGCGCTCCTGCATGAAGAGCGAGCCGCCGAGGATGACGCAGTTGACGGCGATCAGCGGCAGGAACACGCCGAGCGTGTTGTACAGCGCCGGGGCATACCGGTCGACGGTCATCTCGACGATCTGGACCGCTGCCGCGATGGTTCCGATGAACAGGATGAACGACAGGAAACTCAGGTTGACCGACGCCAGCGCCGGGCTGATCCAGCTCAGGCTGCCCTCGCCCAGCAGGTAGCGCAGCATCAGGTTGTTCAGCGGCACCGTGAGGGTCTGCACGAACACCACCGCCACGCCGAGCCCGATCGCCGTCTCGACCTTGCGCGAGCACGCCAGGAACGAGCAGATGCCGAGAAAATAGGCGAGCGCCATGTTCTCGAGGAAGATCGAGCGGATGCCGAGGTTCAGGAAGTGCTCCATCCCTCAGTCCTTTTCCTGCAGCTGCGGCTTCCACGTGCGCAGCGCCCACACCAGCAGCCCGATGATGAACAGCGCCGACGGCGCGAGCAGCATCAGTCCGTTGCTGACGTACCAGCCGCCGTCCTTGTCGAGCGGCAGCACGGTGAAGCCGAAGACCTTGCCGGCGCCGAGCAGCTCGCGGATCAGCGCCACCAGCACCAGCACCAGCGCGAAGCCGATGCCGTTGCCCAGGGCGTCGAGGACCGAGCGCCACGGGCCGTTCTGCATCGCGAACCCCTCAGTGCGTCCGAGCACGATGCAGTTCGTGATGATGAGCCCGACGAACACCGACAGTTCGAGCGAGATCTCGTAGAGCGTCGCCTTCAGCACCTGGTCGAACACGATCACCAGGGAGGCGACGATCGACAGCTGCACGATGATCCGGATGGTGGGCGGCGTGTGGTTGCGGACCAGGCTGACGGCCAGGGAAGCGAGCACCAGGACCGCGATCACGCCGAGCCCCAGCACGATCGCCTTGTCGAGCCGCGTGGTCACCGCCAGCGCCGAGCAGATGCCGAGCACCTGCACGCCGATCGGGTTGTTGTTGAAGATCGGCTCGGACAGGATGCCTCGTTCCTGTGCGCCGAGCGGAAGCGCCGCGCTCATGTCATCGCCCCTTCACGGAACTTCTCCAGGAACCTGCCGTAGCCCTTGTCGGACAGCCAGAACTGCATCAGCCGCGTGACCGCATTGCCCGTGATGGTCGCGCCCGACAGCCCGTCGACGCGCAGCGGGTCGGTCTTCGGCGGACCGGCCGGCCCCTTGATGACGGTGATGCGCGGCTGCCACTTGTCGTCGTAGCCCTTGCGGCCGTGCCACAGCTGCAGCCAGGCCGGGCTGCTGATCTCGCCGCCCAGGCCCGGCGTTTCCTTGTGTTCGTAGTACGTCAGGCCGCGCACGGTGTTCGCGTCCCGGTCGAGCGACAGGAAGCCGTAGATCGTGCCCCACATGCCGAGGCCCTCGACCGCGATGATGACCTGCTCGACTTCGTCGTCCTTCGTCACGAAGTAGGCGACGCCGTACTTCGGCATGCGGCCGATGCCGGCCGCGTTCGGTGGCGCGACGCGACTGGCGCCCGGGTCGTTGCGCGCCTTGCGCTGGTCGTAGCCGCGGGCGTCCATCTGGCCTTCGGGGACCAGTTCACCCGTCTCGAAGTCGACCAGGCGCGCCTTGATGCGCGTCGCGAAGAACTCGTCGAGCTGCTGCACGGAGACGTCCTGCCCCGGCTGCACCAGGCCGGCCGCGACGAGGATGTTCTTCTCCATGTAGAGCCGCGCGTTGGCGGCCTGCCGGGGCTGCAGGCTGACGGCCGCTACCGAGACGAACAGCGCGCACACCACGCACACGATCGTGGCGAATATCACCGTGTAGCGCGTCGACTCAAGCCTGCGCACGGCGCCTCCTGCGCTTGATGTTGGCGGCGATGAACGCGTGATCGATGGCCGGCGCCATCACGTTCATGAACAGGATCACCAGCATCGCGGACTCCGGATAGGCCGGGTTCACCACGCGGATCAGCACGATCAGCGCGCCGATCATGAAGCCGTAGATCCACTTGCCCTTGTCCGCGAACGGCGCGGTCACGGGGTCGGTCGCCATGAACGCCACGCCGAAGGCCCAGCCGCCGAGCACCATGTGCCACCAGAACGGCACCGCGTACCACGGGTTGGTGGACGAGCCGATCGCGTTGAACAGCAGCGCCATCGCCACCGTGCCGAGCACGGCGCCGACCATGATCCGCCACGATCCGACCTTGGTGACGCCGATGATGATGGCGCCGATCAGGCAGGCCAGCGCCGAGGTCTCGCCGAGCGACCCGGGCTCCAGGCCGATGAACGACTGCCACCACGAGAAGCCGACGGTCTCGAAGGGCTCGGTGAGGATGCGCAGCTGGCTGAGCACCGTCGCGCCCGAGAAGCCGTCCACCGCGGCGCCCTGCGGCACGGCCGTCCAGACGCGGTCGCCCGACATGGCCGCCGGATAGGCGAAGAACAGGAAGGCGCGGGCCGCGAGCGCGGGGTTGATGAAGTTCATCCCGGTGCCGCCGAACACCTCTTTCGCGATCACGACGCCGAAGCTGATGCCGAGCGCCGCCTGCCACAGCGGCGTGGACGGCGGCAGGATCAGCGGGAACAGCAGGCCGGTGACGAAGAAGCCTTCGTTGACTTCCATCTTGCGCACGACGGCGAACAGGACCTCCCACGTCAGCCCGACCACCATCGTCACGATGTACAGCGGCAGGAAGTAGAGCGCGCCGTGCGTGATGTTGGCCAGCGCGCTCGCCGGCGAATAGCCGACCCCCAGCATCTGGATCACGGCATGCCGCCAGCCGTCGAGGGTCGCGGCCTTCGCGGGGTCGATCGCCAGGTTGGCCTGCAGGCCCGTGTTGTACATCGCCATGAACACGCACGGCAGCGCGGCGATGACCACGGTCATCATGATCCGCTTCAGGTCAACCGCGTCGCGCACGTGCGAGCCCGTGCGCGTCACCGACCCCGGCGAGTACAGGAAGGTGTCCACGGCCTCCCACAGGGGATGCCATCGGTGCAGGCGCCCGCCGCGCTCGAAGTTGGGCGCGATGCGGTCCAGCCGGTCCCTGAGCCAGCGCACTAGGCCTCCTTCTCGATGCGATCGAGCGTGGCGCGCAGCAGCGGGCCGTAGTCGAACTTGCCCGCGCACACGTAGGTGCACAGGGCGATGTCGTCCTCGTCGAGTTCGAGCGCGCCGAGCGCAGCCGCCCGCGCGTCGTCCTTGGTGATCAGCGCCCGCAGCAGCATGGTGGGAAGCATGTCGAACGGCATCACGCGCTCGTAGGACTCGATCGGATACATCGCGCGCGGCGAGCCGTTGGTCGACGTGCTGAGCTCAAACCGGTGCGCCCCGCGCCAGGCGCCCAGCACCGTGTTGGTGGCGGAGAACTTCTCCGCGCCCGGCGCGATGTAGCCGAACATCTCGCGCTCGCCGGCCTCCGGCAGGACCGCGATCTGGGTGTGATGGCGGCCGAGGAAGGCGTCGGCTGGACCGGTGACGGCACGGCCGTCGAGCACCGACCCGGAAATGATCCGATTCGTCCCCGGCAGCAGTTCGCCGGCGGTCAGTTCCTCCAGCGAAGCCCCGATGCGGGTGCGCAGCAGGCGCGGATTCTTCACTGCGGGACCCGCGAGCGAGACGACCCGCGTGATGTCCAGGTCGCCCGTCGCAAAGAGGTGGCCGATCGCGGCCACGTCCTGGTAGCCGATGGTCCACACGATGCGGTCGACCGCGACCGGCATCAGGCGGTGGATGTGCCAGCCCGCGTTGCCGCTGGGGTGCGGGCCCGCGAACGCAACGGGCGTCACGCCGGCCGGCACGTCGAACTGCGCGCCGGCCGCATGGCACAGGAACACCGGCGCCTCCCGCAGCCGGGCCAGCACCGCGAGCCCGGTCCGGAAGTCGTCGAGGCGATCCGCCAGGACCAGCGCGGGCGCGGGCGCGTGCGGCCGCGTGTCGGCGGCCGTCACGAAGATGGCGGCCGGCCGGGCATCGGCGGCCGGCACGCGGCTGAACGGACGGGTGCGCAACGCGCTCCAGAGTCCCGACTCCATCAGCAGCGCCTGCGCATCGCCGGGCGACAGCGACTCGGGTGCCTGGCCCCGGTAGCTGTCGAAACTCGCGCGTTCACCCGCACGCTCGTCGACCTCGATCACGATCGATACGAGCGCGCGTCGTTCGCCGCGATGCAGTTCGACCACGCGGCCGGAGGCCGGCGCGGTGAAGCGCACGCCTTCGTTCTTCTTGTCCTGGTAGAGCGGCTGTCCGCGGCGGACCGTGTCGCCGGGCGCGACCAGCAGCGCCGGCTTCAGCCCGTGGGTGTCGATGCCGAGAACGGCCACGTGCCCGACAGCCGACGCCGCCTCGATGCGCGGCGCCGGCTCTCCGGCGAGCGGAAGATCAAGCCCTTTGGAGCTTTTGTGAAGGCGCGCTGGCCCTCTTTCTTGGTGTCTCCCTACCGCGTCCACTCGCCTGGCCTTTACGTTCCCTCTACGCAGTACCGGACGCGATGCGCGCAACCCTAGGCCCCTCACGGTGGCTCGGATTGACGCGTATCAACGCCCTCCCCGTTGCTGCTGTGCTGTCTCCCCCGACTGGGCGCGAGCGGCGGTTGACGCCTGCTGCCGTGCCCTGACTTGCGCGCGCTCGCCTGAGCGCGCTAGGGAGGCAAGCTAACCGGGTCGGTGTCCGGCGCGCTTGACCGCCGTCAACGATGGTCGGCCGAAGGGAATACCCCTAGAGCGCGAACCGTGCGTGCGGCGTGTCGATCGTTCAGTGCAGCCGCTCGTACTTCGCCTGCAGTTCTTCCGGCGATTCCTTGTGGTTCGGATCGGGAATGATGCAATCGGCCGGGCACACGTCGACGCATTGCGGATCGTCGTGCGCGCCGACGCACTCGGTGCACTTCGCGGGGTCGATCACGTAGATCGGGTCGCCGACGGCGATCGCTTCGTTCGGGCAGACGGGCTTGCACGCATCGCACGCGGTGCAGTCGTCGACGATCAACAGTGCCATGGGGTTCTCCTGGAGGAACGTTTCGAAAGAATGTCGTCGGGTCGCTCTACGCGAATTCGCTCGTGTACGACTTGAGTGCCTTCATGTAGTTGGCGCGCTCGAACGCATCGGGGTCCGGGCACGCCTGCTGGCTCAGCGAACCCTTCATCTGCTCGACCGAATCGTAGCCGCGCTCGGCCAGCCATGCTTCGACGCCGCGCACCAGCACCCCGATCTGCGCCGGGCCCTTCTTCAGCAGGCTGCTCGCGATCATGACGCAATCGGCGCCGGCCAGCAGCAGTTTCAGGACGTCGTCGGCCGTGTGCGCGCCGCCGGTCGCGCCGAAGCTCGTCGCGACCCGGCCGCGCAGGATCGCGATCCAGCGCAGCGCCAGCCGCACCTCGTCCGAGGTCGACAGCACGAGGTTGGGCGCGACCTGGAGATCGTCGAGTTCGATGTCGGGCTGCAGGAAGCGGTTGAACAGCACCAGCCCCGATGCGCCGGCACCGGCGAGCCGATCGGCCATGTTGGCCATCGCGCTGAAGAACGGCGCCACCTTCACGGCCACCGGGATCTTCACCTGGCCGGCGACCGACTTCACGAGGTCGATGTAGCGCGTCTCGACGGACTCGCTGCTGTCGTCGAGGCCGGTGGCGAGGAAGTAGACGTTCAGCTCGATCGCGTCGGCGCCGGCCTGCTCGAACTTCTTCGCCATGCTGGTCCAGCCGCCCGGCGTGTAGCCGTTCAGGCTGGCGATCACCGGCACGCCCAGCGCCTTCTTGGCGTCGCCGATCAGGCTGAGGTAGCGGTCCGGGCCGGTGCTGTAGTTCTGCTGCTCCGGGAAGAATCCGCTTGCCTCGGGCGACAGTTCCGAGCCGTACAGCATCAGGTTGTGGGTCGCCATCTCCTCGTGCTCGATCTGTTCCTCGAACAGCGAAGGCAGGACGACGGCCGCGATGCCCGCGTCCTCGAGCCGCTTCAGGCTGTCGATCGAGGCCGTCAGCGGCGAGGACGAAGCGACGATCGGGTGCTTGAGCGCCAGCCCGAGATAGCGGGTGCTGAGGTCGATGCGATTCATTGCGCCTCCTGGGTCTGCGCCTTGGGAGCTTCACCGTCGCCGGCATCCGCAGACGCCGCCTTGTCCGCGGCCTCGGCTTCCGCCACCACGCGATGCACGCCGGCCACCTGCTCGTAGAACTGCCAGCGCGCCTCCGCTTCCGCCTGCGCCTGGCGGCCCAGCGTCTTGGCGCGCGCCGGATCGGCCTGCGCGAGCATGGCGAACCGGCCTTCCTTCATCGTGAACTGCTCGAGCGGAATCGTCGGCTTGCGCGAGTCGAGCTTGAGCGGCTGGTCGGCGCCGCCCATGCCGAGCCGCGGGTCGTAGTGGTAGAGCGTCAGGTAGCCGCTCTTCACCGCATCCCGCTGGTGGCTGAACCCGGTCGTCATGTCGATGCCGTGCGCGATGCAGTGGCTGTACGCGATGATCAGCGACGGTCCGTTCCACGCCTCCGCCTCCTGGAAGGTGCGCACCGTCTGCACGGGGTTCGCGCCCATCGCGACCTGCGCGACGTACACGTTGCCGTACGCCATCGCGATCATGCCGAGGTCCTTCTTGCCGATCGACTTGCCGGCCGCCGCGAACTTCGCCACCGCGCCGCGCTGCGTCGACTTCGACGCCTGGCCGCCGGTGTTGCTGTAGACCTCGGTGTCGAGCACGAGGATGTTGACGTTGCGGCCGGACGCGAGGACGTGGTCGAGGCCGCCGTAGCCGATGTCGTAGGCCCAGCCGTCGCCGCCGACGATCCACACGCTGCGGATCACGAGGCTGTCGGCCACCGCGAGCAGGCGGGCAGCCTCGGGCGTGCCGAACGTCGGCAGCATGGCCTTCAGCTGCTTGACGCGCGCCCGCTGCTCCTTGATCTGCTCGTCGTTGACCTGCGGCGCGGAGACGAGCGCCTCGGCCAGCGCCGGGCCGATCCGGTCGGCCAGCTGCCTCACCAGCATCTTCGCCAGTGACTGCTGGGCATCGAGGGCGAGCCGCATGCCGAGGCCGAACTCGGCGTTGTCCTCGAACAGGCTGTTGGCCCAGGTCGGCCCCTGCCCGTCGGCGTTCTTCGAGTACGGGGTCGTCGGCAGGTTGCCGCCGTAGATCGACGAGCAGCCGGTCGCGTTGGCGATCACGAGATGGTCGCCGTACAGCTGCGACAGCAGTTTCAGGTACGGCGTCTCGCCGCAGCCCGAGCACGCGCCCGAGTACTCGAACAGCGGCTGGCGCAGCTGCGAGCCTCGCAGGCCGTCGATGGTGTCGAACGACGGCCGCACTTCCTCCAGGCTCAGGAAGAACTCGTAGTTGGCGCGCTCGGCTTCGAGGTGCTCGAGCTTCGGCGCCATGTTGATCGCCTTGTGCTTGACCACCTGCTTGCTGCGCGTCGGGCAGACGTCGACGCAGGCGCCGCAGCCGGTGCAGTCCTCCGGCGCCACCTGCAGCGAGTACAGCATGCCCTCGAGGCTGTCCTTGCGGGCCCACGGCACCGCCTTGAAGGTCGACGGCGCGCGCTTCATCTCCTCGGGCGAGAACACCGTCATGCGGATCGCGGCGTGCGGGCACACCAGCGGGCAGATCGCGCACTGCGTGCAGATCGTCTCGTCCCAGATCGGGATCTCCAGCGCGATGCTGCGCTTTTCCCACTGGGTGGTGCCGGTCGGGAAGGTGCCGTCGACCGGCATCGCCGACACCGGCAGCAGGTCGCCCTTGCCGTCCAGCATCATCGCCGTCACGCGCTGCACGAAGTCCGGCGCGGCCTTCGGGACGATCGGCCGGCGCGACCACAGCGAGTCAGCCCGGTCCGGGACCTTGACCTCCGCCATCGCCGCCAGCGAGCCGTCGACCGCGGCGAAGTTGCGCGCCAGCACCGTCTCGCCGCGCTTGCCGTAGGTCTTGCGGATCGCGTCCTTGATCTTGTCGATCGCTTCGTCGCGCGGCAGGATCCCGGAGATGGCGAAGAAGCAGGCCTGCGTCACCGTGTTGATGCGGCCGGCGAGGCCCGCCGTCTTGGCGACCGCCAGCGCATCGACCACGAAGAAACGCAGCTTGCGGTCGACGATCGTCTGCTGCGCCTCGCGCGGCAGCTTGCCCCACACCTCGTCGGGCCCGTACGGGCTGTTCAGCAGGAAGGTCGCGCCGGGACGGGCGAGCTCGAGCACGTCGAGCTTCTCCATGAACTCGAACTGGTGGCAGGCGACGAAGTCCGCCCGGCCGATCAGGTACGTGGACTCGATCGGCTGCGGACCGAAGCGCAGGTGCGACACGGTGATCGCGCCGGACTTCTTGCTGTCGTAGACGAAGTAGCCCTGGGCATGCAGCGGCGTGCTCTCGCCGATGATCTTGACCGTGTTCTTGGTCGCGCCGACGGTGCCGTCGGCGCCGAGGCCGTAGAACACCGCGCGCGTCACGCCCGCGGCCTCGGTGTCGAAGTCCGGGTCCCACTTCAGCGACAGGCCCGTGACGTCGTCGAGGATGCCGACGGTGAAGTGCCGTTTCGGTTTCGCCAGCTTCAGCTCGTCGAAGGCCGCCTTCGCCATCGCCGGCGTGTACTCCTTCGACGAAAGCCCGTAGCGCCCGCCGATGACGCGCGGCAGCGCCATGTCGTGCGGCCAGCCTTCGGCCAGCGCGGTGACGACGTCCTGGTAGAGCGGCTCGCCGACGGCGCCCGGCTCCTTCGTCCGGTCGAGCACGGCGATCGACTTCACGGTCTTCGGCAGCGCGGCGATGAACGCCTCCACGTCGAACGGCCGGTAGAGCCGCACGGTGACCAGGCCCACCTTCTCGCCCGCGGCCACCAGCTTGGCCACCGCTTCGCGCGTGGCGCCCACCCCCGAGCCCATCTGCACCAATACGCGCTCGGCATCGGGCGCGCCGTGGTACCAGAACAGGCTGTACCTGCGCCCGGTCACCTTCGCGAAGCGTTCCATCGACTCGGTGACGATGCCCGGCACCGCGGCGTAGTACGGATTGCACGCCTCGCGCGCCTGGAAGAAGACGTCCGGGTTCTGCGCCGTGCCACGGATGACCGGCGCGTCCGGGTTCAGCGCGCGCGCGCGGTGCGCCTCGATCAGTTCGTCGTCGATCATCTGCCGCGCGTCGTCTTCCATCAGCAGGTCGATCTTGTTGACCTCGTGGCTGGTGCGGAAGCCGTCGAAGAAGTGCAGGAACGGCACCCGCGACTTCAGCGTCGCCATGTGGGCGATCATCGCCATGTCCTGCGCTTCCTGCACGCTCGACGACGCCAGCATCGCGAAGCCCGTGGTGCGGGCGCTCATCACGTCGCTATGGTCGCCGAAGATCGACAGCGCGTGCGTGGCGAGCGTCCGGGCCGCGATGTGGAACACCGCCGGCGTCAGCTCGCCGGCGATCTTGAACATGTTGGGCAGCTTCAGCAGCAGGCCCTGCGACGCCGTGAAGGTCGTGGTGAGCGCGCCGGCCTGCAGCGAGCCGTGCACCGCGCCGGCGGCGCCCGCCTCGCTCTGCATCTCGACCACCTCGGGCACCTGGCCCCAGAGGTTCGTCTTGCCGGCCGCCGACCAGGCGTCGGACAGCTCGCCCATGTTCGACGACGGCGTGATCGGGTAGATCGCGATCACCTCGCTCAGCATGTGAGCGATGCGGGCGGCGGCTTCGTTGCCGTCGAGCACGTACGAGTGTTTCATCTTGCCTCTCTCTGCTACAGGATGCCGGCCTTGCCAGCCTCCCAGCGGCGGAATTCGGTGGTCAGCAGCGCGACGTGTTCGCGCTCCTCGGCGGCCAGTTCGCGGTACAGGTCGCGCTCGACCGAACCGGCGGGCGCCAGCTCTCCCTCGCGCGTGAAGAACTCGACCGCGCGCTCCTCGAACGCGATCGCTATGCGGAACAGGTTGGCCGGGTCCTCCGGCTTGCGGTCGATGCCGGCGAAGATCGCGGCGCGGTCGACCTGGTAGTCGGCCGAGGGCTCCGGCAGCTCCGCGTGGTAGCGCTTCGACAGCGTCTCCATGTGCTCCTGCTCCATCTCCGCGAAGCGGGCGAACAGGTCCTGCAGCACGGGGTCCTTCGCGTCGCGCGAGGCGCGCTGGTAGAAGGCGTGGCCGCCGAGCTCGATCTCGAAGGCCTTGCGCACCGCCTCGAGCGCGCGGTCGCCCTCGATCGCGCCGCGGTCGAGCATCTCGAGCTTGCCCTTGCAGTACGGGCACAGCCCGTAAGGGAACGCGAAGCCTTCGGCCACCTTGTGGCACTCGGTGCAGCGCCAGCGCAGTTCCATGCCGGCACAGCAGATGTAGGACTCGTCACCTTCCAGTGGACGGTGGCAGCGCGGGCAGATGTTCATTGCTTGACCTCGCCGGTGGCGGGTTCGGTGGACAGGGAAACCGGGGGCTCGGCGCCGATCGGCAGCGGCGGCACGAACGCGTCCGCGTCGGCCTGCGTGATCGGCCACTTGGTCTTGCCGCTCTCGAGATATGCACCGATCGCACGGGCGGCGCGGCGGCCGGCCCCCATCGCGAGGATCACGGTCGCGCCGCCGGTCACGATGTCGCCTCCGGCGAACACGCCCGGCACGCTCGTGGCCTGCGTGTACTCGTCGGCGACGATGTAGCCCCATTTGTTGAGGTTCAGGCCCGGCGTCGACTTGGTGATGATCGGGTTGGCCTGCGTGCCGAGCGCGTAGATGACCGTGTCGCACTCGAGCTCGACGAACTCGCCGAGCGGCATCGGCTTGCGGCGCCCCTTCTCGTCCGGCTCGCCGAGCATCATCTTCTCGACCTTCATCCCGCGCACCGTGCCTTCGCCGTCGACCAGGATCTCGACCGGCGCGTGCAGGAAGAAGAACTCGATGCCCTCCTCCTTGGCGTGCCGCAGTTCCTCGATGCGCGCCGGCGCCTCGGCCTCGGAGCGCCGATACACGCAGCGCACGGTCGGCGTGCCGAGCCGCTTGGCCACGCGCAGGCAGTCCATCGCGGTGTTGCCCGCGCCGATCACCACCACGCTCTTGCCGATCGTGATCGGCGTGTCGAGGTACGGGAACTTGTCCCCGCCCATCAGGTTCACGCGGGTCAGGAAC
This sequence comes from Burkholderiales bacterium, assembly GCA_041308065.1. Taxonomy (GTDB): domain Bacteria; phylum Pseudomonadota; class Gammaproteobacteria; order Burkholderiales; family Burkholderiaceae_F; genus JAOUJD01. The sequence goes on along the minus strand of JBFZCF010000023.1, from coordinate 2,783 downwards.
TCGTTGGCCGAATAGACCTGGCCGGCGAACTCGCCCGGGATGCCGAGGAACGACGGCGCGCCGGCGCCCGCCCCCACGAACACCGCGTCGAAGCCCCGCTCCTGCATCAGCTGCGGGATCGAGAAGGTCTTGCCGACCACCTTGTTGGTCTCGAACTGGACGCCGAGCTCCTTCAGGCTGTCGACCTCGCGCGCGATGATCTCGCGCGGCAGGCGGAACGAGGGGATGCCGTACTGCAGGACCCCGCCGACCACGTGCAGCGCCTCGAACACGGTCGCCTCGCAGCCGAACTTGGCGAGGTCCGCGGCCACGGCGAGCCCCGACGGACCGGAGCCGACGATGGCGACCTTGCCGAGCTTGCGCTGGAGCCGGGGCGGAGAGTTCTTCTTCCCGTGCGCGTTGTCGCCGATGAAGCGCTCGAGCCGCCCGATCGCAACCGACTCCATCGGCGTCTTCTTGTTGCGCCCGACCTGGCACTGCGCCTCGCACTGCGACTCCTGCGGGCAGACGCGACCGCAGACCGACGGGAACAGGTTCGACTCGTTGATGACGCCGAGCGCGCCGTCGAGGTCGCGCACCAGCAGGTGACGGATGAAGCGCGGGATGTCGATGCCGACCGGGCAGCCTTCGATGCAGGTCGGCTTGGTGCACATGATGCAGCGCTCGGCCTCGGCCAGCGCGTCGGCCATCGTGTAGCCGAGGTTCACTTCCTTGAAGTTGCGCGAGCGCTCCAGCGGGTCGCGCTCGGGCATCTTGACCGCGTGCGGCGGCAGGTCCTTGAACTTCTTGTAGTTGCGCTTGCCCTCGGCGAACAGCTGCTTGTCGACTTCGCAGACGTGCGCGTAGTCGGTGTTCGCCGCCGACTCCTCGCCCTTGAAGCGCTTCTGGCGCAGCATCAGTTCCTTGAAGTCGACCTTGTGGCCATCGAAGTCGGGCCCGTCGACGCAGGCGAACTTGATCTCGCTGCCCACCGTGACGCGGCACGATCCGCACATGCCCGTGCCGTCGACCATGATCGCGTTCAGCGACACCATCGTCTTCACGCCGAACGGCCGCGTGGTCTCGACGCACGCGTTCATCATGGGCAGCGGGCCGATCGCGACGACGAGATCCGGCTTGTCCCGCTCGAGCACTTCCTTCAGCGCCGCGGTCACGAAGCCCGGCTTGCCGTAGCTGCCGTCGTCGGTGCAGACGATCAGGTTGTCGCACTGCGCGCCGAACTTCTCCTCCCAGAAGACGAGGTCCTTGTTGCGGAAGCCGATGATGCCGGTGGTGCGGTTGCCGGCCTCCTTGAACGCGCGCAGCTGCGGGAACACCGGCGCCACGCCGAGGCCGCCGCCGACCAGCACGACGTGGCCGAACTTGCCGACGTGCTGCGGCAGGCCGAGGGGACCGACGAAGTCGGTGAACGTGTCGCCCTCCTTGTAGCGGTCGCGCATCTCCAGCGTCGTCTTGCCGAGCGCCTGCACGACGAGGGTGACGGTGCCCGCCTCGCGGTCGTAGTCGGCTACCGTCAGCGGGATCCGCTCGCTGCCCTCGTGCAGCCGCAGCATCACGAAGTGGCCGGGCTCGGCTGACTTCGCGACGTCGGGCGCCATCACGTCCCAGAGAAAGGTGGTGTCCGAAAAGGATTCGCGTCGGGCGATCGTGTACATGAGGGATCTCGGTGGTCGAGGCGGTCGCGCCTCTCTTCTCCGGGTGGATGCTCCCACCCGGGTCCAGCGCGCCGTTGATCCCGGTCAACCGCTTCAGGATGCGCGACGGGATTCCGCGTTGCGACATGGGGTATTGCGGGCTCGCACATCGCGACGCGCGGTTCCGCCACTTGATACCCGTCAATCCGATCTCGCGATGCGGTACGACACTCCGGGGCAGATTCAACCGCGGCGCGCCTCGCGCGAACTCACCCATGAACGCACAAGCCAACCCCGCAGTCGCGATGGGAGGAGTCCCTCGCGTTCGCAAGAGCCGGTGGCCAGCCAAGCTCGACTTCACCCAGAGCGCCACCGGACTGATCCTGGGACTCTTCATGTGGGGGCACATGTTCTTCGTGTCCACCATCCTGATCAGCCAGGACGCCATGTGGACGGTCACGAAGTTCTTCGAGGGCTACTTCTTCTTCGGCAAGGCGTACCCGATCCTCGTGTCGTTCGTCGTCGCGGGCGTCTTCTTCCTGTTCATCGTGCACGCCGCGCTCGCGCTGCGGAAGTTCCCGGTCAACTATCGCCAGTACCGCGAGTACCGCGACCACATGGGAATGATGCGGCACGAGGACACGACGCTGTGGTACTGGCAGGTCGTCACCGGATTCGCGATGTTCTTCCTCGCGTCGGTGCACCTGTACCAGATGATGATGCACCCCGAGGCGATCGGTCCGTGGCAGTCCGCCGACCGCGTGTGGAGCGGCCTGTGGTGGCCGCTGTATCTCGTCCTGCTGTTCGCGGTCGAGCTGCACGGCGGCATCGGCCTGTACCGGCTCTGCGTGAAGTGGGGCTGGTTCGAAGGCAAGGACCCGGCCGCCACGCGCAAGAACCTGAAGCTGATCAAGTGGGTGCTGTCGGCCTTCTTCATCGTCCTCGGCCTCGTCACCCTGGCCGCCTACATCAAGATCGGCATGGGCCGTGACGCCCGCATCGGCAAGGAATTCGTCCCCAGTTGGCAGCGCTCCTCGGCTCCGGCCCTCCCGAGCGCGACGGCCGCCATCACCCCACCGGCGGCGCCGGCCACGGAGGGCAGCAAATGAACGTCATCTACACGGATGTGCTCGTCATCGGCGGCGGACT
>JBFZCF010000022.1:0-16122 GCA_041308065.1 Burkholderiales bacterium | reverse complement strand
GTCCCGGCGGCTGGGCCCTGCACCTCGACGTCACCGGTCAGCGCGGACTGTCGCGCGACCGGCGCGCGGCCGCCCGCGCCCATGCCCTCCGCATTGACGGCGATCGTCGCGCTCAGGTTGCTTCCATCCGAGAGCCGAACGTCGACCGACGACGGCCCCTGGCTCACCGCGCTGGCCACGCAGCGCCTGCGCAACTCCACGAGCGGCGCGCCGCTGCACGCCGCATCGAGCGCCGCGAGCAGGTCGCCGTACCGGATGGTGGCGCCCAGCGGCCGTCCGCCGTTGTCCCGTTCAGCGAGGACCGCGCGGCCGAATTCCCCGCGCGACGACACGATGACCGTCCGGATCGGAGCCAGCGCCGCCGAGGGCAGTTCGACGACGGTGCCGAGCGCGTCGAGCGTGCCGCGCGACAGTGCCAGCAGGCGCCGGTCGCGCTTCGCCTCGTCGAGGTCACGCGCATCGACCACGACGGACGGCACCCGGTGGCGTGCCATTCGCAGGGCGAGCGTCAGGCCGACGGGACCGCCACCCAGGATGGCGACTGGAGTCGTTGTCATCGCCTCAACTTCGTTTCATCAGCGCTTCGATGTCGGCCGGGGACTTCGGCGCGTCCGCCGACAGCACGTCGCAGCCGTCCGCGGTGATCACCACGTCGTCCTCGATGCGGATGCCGATGTGGTGGAAGCGCTCGTCGACGTTCGGCGCGGGGCGGATGTACAGGCCAGGCTCGACCGTCGTCACCATGCCCGGGACGAGGCTGCGCCATGGCCGCTCCTCCCCTTCCTTCGCGGCGGCCGGCTCGCGGTAGTCGCCGACATCGTGCACGTCCAGCCCGAGCCAGTGCCCGGTCCTGTGCATGAAGAACTGGCGGAACGCCTTCGACTCCAGCGCGCCGTCGAGCGATCCGGCGAGCAGGCCGAGGTCGATGAGCCCCTGCGTGAGCACGCGCGTCGCCGCGTCGTGCGGCGCGTTGAAGTCCCTGCCGGGCCGTGCCTCGCCCATGGCGGCCTGCTGCGCGGCCAGCACGACGTCGTAGACCGCGCGCTGCTCGGCGGTGAAACGGCCGTTGGCCGGGAACGTGCGCGTGATGTCGGCCGCGTAGCCGTCCACTTCGCAGGCCGCGTCGATCAGCACGAGGTCGCCGTCCTTCACCTCGGCGTGCCCCGCCGGGTAGTGCAGCACGCACGCGTTGGGGCCGGCCGCCACGATCGACGGATACGCGGGCGACTGCGCGCCCTGCCGACGGAACTCGTACAGCAGTTCGGCCTCGATCTCGAACTCGCGCATGCCGACGCGGCACGCCTGCATCGCGCGCGCGTGCGCCGCGGCCGAGATCCGCGCGGCGCGCCGCATGGTCTCGACTTCGCTCGCGTCCTTCACGAGGCGCATCTCGTCGACGACGGCGCCCAGGTCGTGCACGGTCGCCGGCGCGCGTCGACCCGTGCGCGCCTGCGCACGGACCTTCTGCAGCCAGCCCTGCACGCGCGTCTCGAGCGCCGGGTTCGCGCCCAGCGCGTAGTAGAGCGCCGGACTGTCCGCGAGCAGGTCGGGCACCACGTCGTCGATGCGCTCGATCGGATGCGCCGCATCGACGCCGAACGCGGCCTGCGCCAGTTCGGGCCCGTAGCGGAAGCCGTCCCAGAGCTCGCGCTCCTCGTGCTTGTCGCGGCAGAACAGGATCGCCTGCCGCTGCCCGCCGTGCGCGACCAGCACCAGCGCGCTGTCAGGTTCCGCAAAGCCCGTCAGGTACCAGAAGGAACTGTCGAACCGGTACGGGTACTCGGCGTCGCGGTTGCGCAGGCGCTCGGGCGCGGTGAAGTGCACGGCCACGCCGCCGCCACGATCGGCCATGGACTGCAACACGCGCGCGCGGCGCTCACGATGGCGATCGATCTGCATCGCGGGATTCTACGGCGCGCGTCCGCGCAGTTCGGCGTCGACGCGTTCCAGCTCCGCGGGCGTGCCGACGTTGAACCAGCGCGCGGTCGCGTGCTCGCCGGTCACGCGCCCGGCGCGCGCCGCCGCGTACAGCCACGGAAACAGCTTCGCGCGCCCGGCGGCGAGGCCGGCGAACAGGCGCGGCGCGAACACGCCGATGTTGGCGTACGTCAGGCGCGGCTCGCGATCCGGGTCGATCCGGCCGTCGGCGAGCCCCATGTCGCCGCGCGGATGGAACGGCGGGTTGTCGACCAGCACGAGGTGCGCGTCGGCGGCGCCGGCATCGATCGCGCGGGCACGCGCGCACAGCGCGCCGTAGTCGTAGTCCGTGACGATGTCGCCGCTGACGACGACGAACGCCGCGCTGCCGAGCCGCGGCAGCGCCCGGACGATCCCGCCCAGCGTTTCGAGCGCGTCGTCGGCCCGCTCGCCCTCGCGCGACCAGGCGAGGCGCACGCCGTGGCGCGCCCCGTCGCCCAGCGCATCCTCGAATTGCTGCGGCAGGTGCGCGGTGTTGATCACGATGTCGCGGACGCCCGCGCGTGCCAGCGCCTCGATCTGCCACTCGATCAGGCGCCTGCCGCCAGCCATCAGCAACGGCTTGGCCGTCACGTCGGTCAGCGGACGCATCCGCTCGCCGCGCCCGGCGGCCAGGATCAGGGCTCTCAAAACGTGTAGCCCACCTTGTGCGCCACGCCTTCGAGCTCGTCGAACAGCCGGCCGAGCGGCGCGAGTTCGTCGTAGCGCCGCGTCACCGCGCGCACGTAGCCGACGAAGCGCGGCGTGTCCGCCAGGTAGTGCGGCTTGCCGTCGCGGTAGTTGATGCGCGCGAAGATGCCGAGCACTTTCAGGTGGCGTTGCAGGCCCATCCACTCGAAGTCGCGCCAGAACGCGCCGAAGTCCGACGCGACGGGCAGGCCCGCGCGCCGCGCCTTCTGCCAGTAGCGCACGACCCAGTCGAGCACCTGCTCCTCCTCCCAACTGATGAAGGCGTCCCGATACAGCGACGCGACGTCGTACGCGATCGGCCCCATCACCGCGTCCTGGAAGTCGAGCACGCCCGGGTTGGGGACCCCGACCATCAGGTTGCGCGGCATGTAGTCGCGGTGCACGTACACAGCCGGCTGCGCCAGGTTCGACGCCACGATGCGGTCGAAGGTCCGCTGCAGAACCTGCGCCTGCTTGTCGGTGAGCGTGTGCCCGAGATGGCGCGCGACGTACCAGTCCGGAAAGAGGCTCAGCTCACGGCGCAGCAGCGCGTCGTCGTAGGCAGGCAGCACGCCCGGGCGGCTGGCGACCTGCCACCGCACCAGCGCATCCATCGCATCGTCGAACAGGGTCGACGCGCTGTCCGCGTTCAGCGCCGACAGGTAGGTGGTGGTTCCGAGGTCGGTCAGCAACAGGAAGCCCTGCGCGAGGTCGGCCTCGAGCACCTGCGGCGCGTTCAGGCCGGCGTCGCGCAGCAGCGTCGCCACGTGGATGAACGGCCGGCTGTCCTCCTTGTCGGGCGGCGCATCCATCGCGATCAGGGTGCGGCCGCGCGCGTCGACGCGAAAGTAGCGACGGAAACTCGCATCTGCCGAGGCCGCGCGCAACGTGTCGGGTTCGAGCCCGTAGTCGGACGCGAGCGCGCCCAGCCACGCGCCGAGCGCGACGCGGCGGGCATCCGGCGCACTGGCGTCGGCGGTCGATGAAGTGGTGGAACTCATGCAGTGGCGTGAAAGAGGGCGGCGACCGGCGCACCGACGCATATAATCGATTCGCCTTCCGGGCCAGGATTCTTCGGCCTGTCTTCGCGCCCAATTCTATGCCGCGTCCGCCGGCGACCACAGCGTCGTCACCTCGTCGTTGTCTGCCGCTGGCGGCGGCGGTGCTGCTTGCGCTCCACTCGCTGGCCACGGCGCAGTCGCCGCCAGGCGCCGCGTCGCCGGCGCCGGCAGGCCCCCCGTTGCTCCTGCGGATGGACCGACTACTGGACGAGCGTGCCGCGTCGGGCCCGCAGGGCGGCACCACCTTCGCGCGCGCCCGCAGCATCGAGGGAACGATCGACGACCGGATCGTGCTCCAGGGCGACGCCGAGATCCGGCGCGACGGCAGCGTGCTGCGCGGCGACCGGATCACGTACACGCAGGCCACCGACGAAGTGAACGTCGAGGGCAATGCGCGCCTGTACCGCGAGGGCGCGGTGTTCACCGGACCGCGGCTCGACTTCCGGATCGAGGCACAGACCGGCGCGATGCCGCAGGCCAATTTCACGTACGCGCCGCGGCAGGCGCGCGGCGAGGCGTCGCTGATCGAGTTCCTCGGCGGCCAGCAGGCGCGGATGAGCCAGGCGCGCTTCACGACCTGCGCGCCGGGCGACGACTCATGGTGGATCCAGGCCGAGAAGATCGAGTTCGACGGGCTGGAGGAGTCCGCCTCGGCGAGCCTGGCGAAGCTGTACTTCCAGGGCGTGCCGATCCTCGCCTCGCCGGTGCTCGGCTTTCCCGTCGGCGACCGGCGGCGCTCGGGCTTCCTGACGCCGAGCCTCGGCCTGAGTTCGACGCTCGGCACGGACATCCGCACGCCGTACTACTGGAACATCGCGCCCAACTACGACTACACGATCGCGCCGCGGGTGATGACGAAGCGCGGGGTGCTGTTCGAGAACGAGTTCCGCTTCCTGCAGCCGACCATGCGCGGCACGCTCATCTACAACGTGATCCCGGACGACCGGGAACTCGACCGCAGCCGCGAGAACACGGCTGTCCGCTACGAGTACGCGTCGCCCGCGGGCTTCGCCGGCGGGATCAACTACAACCGCGTGTCCGACGACAACTACTTCGTCGACTTCTCGGAGTCCATCCTCGGGTCGTCGAACAAGGTCCTGCCGCAGGACGCGTTCGTCGCCTACAACCAGACCTACTGGAACTCGGCGGTCCGGGTCACCAAGAACCAGACCCTGCAGGACCCGCTGGCCCCGATCACGCCGCCGTACGAGCGGGTGCCGCAGGCGGTGCTGAACGGCTTCGTCGCCGACTGGCGCGGCTTCGAGGCCAGCGCGATGCTCGACGGCACGCGCTTCGACCATGAGACCCTTGAGCCGGGCGACCGGTACGTCACCGACCTGCGCGTCGCCTATCCGTGGACGGCGCCCGGCTGGTTCGTCATTCCGCGCGGGCGCATCGTGTCGCGGACGTATTCGCTCGACCGCACGCTGCACCCGGTCGACTCCAGCCCGACGGTGACCACGCCGATGTTCAGCCTCGACTCGGGCCTGATCTTCGAGCGCAGGACGACCTGGTTCGGCCGCGCTGCGGAGCAGACGCTGGAGCCGCGCCTGTACTACGCGTACATCCCGTACCGGGACCAGAACGACCTGCCGAACTTCGACAGCGCGCTGGTCGACCTGAACTACGCGCAGCTGTTCAACGAGAACATCTACTCGGGCTACGACCGCATCGCCGAAGCGAACAACGTGACGCTCGCGCTCGGCACGCGCATCCTCGACAGCGAAACCGGCGCCGAGCGGCTGCGCGCGGCGATCGGCCAGCGCTTCTACTCCGGATCGCAGCGCGTGACGCTGCCGGGCGAGACGCCGCGGACGGGCGACTCGACCGACGTGCTCGGCGGCGTGACCGCGCTGCTCGGCACGTCGTGGGCGATCGACCTCGCCGCGCAGTACAGCACCGAGGAGAGCCAGGTCGTGCGCGCGACCGCCGGCGCGCGCTGGCAGCCGCGCCGCGCCTCGGTGATAAGCGCCTATTACCGCTACCGGAAGGACGACATCGACCAGATCGACGTCGCCACGCAGTGGCCGCTGTCCGACCGCTGGTACGCGGTGGGCCGGGTCAACTACTCGATCCAGGACAGCCGCATGGTCGATGCGCTGGCCGGGTTCGAATACAAGGCCGACTGCTGGATCCTGCGCTTCGCGGCGCAGCGCTTCGCGACGACGACGGACCAGACCACGACCAACGTCTACGTGCAGCTGGAACTCAGCGGACTCACGAGTGTCGGAACGAATGCCGTGCAGCAATTGCAGCGTAATATCCCCGGCTACCAGATGTTGAACCCGCTGCCGCGACAGCCGGGACGCTTCGACTACTACGAGTGACCCCCCGCATGCCCGCTGTACTCCCGCGCATCGTCGCGCACTCGCTCCTTGCTGCGTTCGTCGCGATCAGCGGGCTCGCCCTGGCGCAGAGCCCGCGCGTGCAACCGGCGCAGCCCGCCGGCAGTTCCGCGGTCCGGCCGGCGCCCGCGCCGGAGCCGTCGACCGGTCCGCGCACGTCCCGGCAGCTCGACCGCATCGTCGCCGTCGTCAACGACGAGGTGATCACGGCGAGCGAGCTGCGGTCGCGCACGGCCATCTCGGAGATGCAACTGCGCCGGCAGAAGATCCAGCCGCCGCCCCGCGAGGTGCTGGAACGCCAGGTGCTCGAGCGCATGATCGTCGACCGCGCCCAGATGCAACTGGCCCGCGAAACAGGCGTGCGTGTCGACGACGGCACGGTGAATGCCGCCATCGGGCGCGTCGCCGAATCCAACGGGCTGTCGGTGCCGGCGCTGCGGCAGCGCCTCGAAGCGGACGGGATGTCGTTCAACCAGTTCCGCGAAGACATCCGGCAGGACATCATCCTCAGCCGCCTGCGGGAGCGCGAGGTCGACAACCGCATCCAGATCTCGGAGTCGGAGCTCGACAACTTCGTCGCGGAGCAGGCCGGCGTCGCGGCCGACGCGCAGGAAGTGAACATCGCCCAGATCCTGCTGCGGGTGCCCGAGAACGCGGACTCGGGACGCATCGACGAAACCCGCAAGCGCGCCGAGGACCTGCTCGGCCAGTTGAAGGGCGGCGCCGACTTTGCCCGCCTGGCGGCCAGCTTCTCCAACGCGACCGAGGCGCTGCAGGGCGGCGAACTCGGGTGGCGCAACGTCGACCGCCTGCCCACCCTCTTCATCGAGGCGATCAAGGGCACCAAGACCGGCGAAGTCACCGGCATCGTCCGCAGTCCCAACGGCTTCCACATCCTCAAGGTGCTCGGCCGCCGCAGCGCGGTCGACGCCAAGCTGGCCTCCGGGCCGGTGCAGCAGACGCACGCGCGACACATCCTGCTGCGCGTCAGCGACCTGTCGCCCGAGCCCGAAGTCATCCGCCGGCTGCAGGAGTTCAAGGGCCGGATCGAAGCCGGCCAGGTCGAGTTCGGCACGCTGGCGCGGCTGCACTCCCTCGATCCGACCGGCAGCCGTGGCGGCGACCTCGGGTGGCTCTACCCGGGCGACACCGTGCCCGAGTTCGAGAAGGCCATGAACGGACTGAAGATCAACGAGATCAGCGCGCCGGTGCGCTCGCCGTTCGGCTGGCACCTGATCCAGGTGCTGGAGCGCCGCACCGACCAGGGATCGGGGGACCGCGCCCGCATGCAGGCGCGGCTCGCGCTGCGCGACCGCAAGTCCGACGAGGCGTACCAGGAGTGGTTGCGGCAGCTGCGCGACAAGACGTATGTCGAGTTGCGACTCGACGAGCGCGGCTGATCGCGTGAACCGGGCGGCGCGATGACCCGCCCGCGCATCGCGATCACGACCGGAGAGCCGGCCGGCATCGGTCCGGAGATCGCGGCGATCGCGGCCGCCGACGCGCTCGACGCCAACCTCGTGCTGATCGGCGACGAAGCGCTCCTCGCCGCGCGCGCGAGCGCCGGTGGCGCCCCCTGGCCCGCGCGCGCGACGGTGCATCACGTCCCGCTCGCCGCGGCCGTCCGGCCGGGCCACCTCGACGTCCGCAACGCGGCCTATGTGCTCGCGACGCTCGATCACGCCATCGATGGCGCGCTCGCAGGGAGCTACGACGCGATCGTGACGGCACCGGTGCAGAAGAGCGTGATCAACGACGCAGGCGTCGCGTTCACCGGACACACCGAGTACCTGGCGGCCCGCGCGAAGGCAACCCAGGTGGTGATGATGCTGGCCGGAGACACCGCCCACGGCCCGCTGCGCGTCGCCCTCGCCACGACCCACCTGCCGCTCGCCGAGGTGCCGCGCGCCCTCACGGTCGACGGCCTGGTGCAGGTGATGCAGGTGCTCGTGCACGACCTGAAGCAGCGCTTCGGAATCGCGCAGCCACGCATCGCGGTGACGGGACTCAATCCCCACGCCGGCGAGGGAGGGCATCTCGGACGCGAGGAGATCGAGGTCATCGCGCCGGCGATCGCGCGGCTGCGCAACGCCGGCCATGCCGTCGACGGACCCCTGCCCGCCGACACGCTGTTCGTGCCGTCGATCGTGAGGCGCTACGACGCCGTCCTGGCGATGTTCCACGACCAGGGGCTGCCGGTGCTGAAGTACGCGACCTTCGGTCACGGCATCAACATCACGCTCGGGCTCCCGTTCATCCGCACCTCGGTGGACCACGGCACGGCGCTCGACATCGCCGGCACCGGGCGCGCCGACGCGGGCAGCATGCGCGCCGCGCTCGCGCTGGCCATACAGCTTGCGGCGCGGCGCGGTCGATGACCGGCTCCGCCCCGCTGCAGCATCGCGCGCGCAAGCGCTTCGGCCAGAACTTCCTGCACGACCGCCGGGTGATCGAGCGCATCGTCGATGCGATCGACCCGCAGCCCGGCCAGTCGATCGTCGAGATCGGGCCGGGCCAGGCCGCGCTCACGCGCGAGCTCATCCGGCGCGCCGGCCACATCACCGCGATCGAGATCGATCGCGACCTCGCGGCCTGGCTGCGCGAGGAGTTCACTTCGCTGCAACTGACCCTGGTCGAGGCCGACGCGCTGAAGCTCGACTGGTCGTCGCTCGCCACGCCGTCGCTGCGCGTGGTCGGCAACCTGCCGTACAACATCTCGTCGCCGTTGCTGTTCCGGCTGATGGAGTGCGCCGAGCGCGTGATCGACCAGCACTTCATGCTGCAGAAGGAAGTCGTGGACCGCATGGTCGCGCCGCCGGGCAGCAAGACCTACGGCCGGCTCTCGGTGATGCTCCAGGTGCGGTACCGGCTGACGAAGCTCTTCGACGTTCCGCGCGGCGCGTTCAATCCGCCGCCGAAGGTGACGTCGAGCATCGTGCGGATGGTGCCGCGCGCCGCGGCCGAACTGCCGGCGATCGACTTCGGCTGTTTCAGCCGCGTGGTCGCTGCCGCGTTCAACCAGCGGCGGAAGATCCTGAAGAATGCGTTGAGCGACGTGGCCGGCGAGCAAGCGTTCCGCGCGGCGGACGTCGATCCGCTGGCGCGCGCGGAGACGCTGGCGGTCGACGACTTCGTGCGGCTCGCCCGCGCGGTGGCGGAAGCTCCGGCTGCCGCGGGCTAAGGCCTGTTCACCGCTTGCTCGCGCATGTGCGATCCAGGCGTCAACAACCCCTAGACGTTGCGGCCCTGGATCAGTTCGATCTTGTAGCCGTCCGGATCCTGCACGAACGCGATCATCGTCGTGCCGCCCTTGACCGGCCCCGGCTCGCGCGTGATCGTGCCGCCGGACGCGCGGATCCGATCGCACGCGGCGTGGACGTCCTCGACGCCGATGGCGAGGTGGCCGTAGGCCGTCCCCAGCTCGTACTTGTCGACGCCGTAGTTGTACGTCAGCTCGAGCTCGGCCTGCTCGGGGTTCGAGCCGTAGCCGACGAAGGCCAGCGTGTACTTCTGCTCCGGCCGGTCGGTGGTCCGCAGCAGCTTCATGCCGAGGACCGTCGTGTAGAAGTCGATCGAACGCTGCAGGTCGCCGACCCGGAGCATGGTGTGCAGTAGGCGCATCGTCTTACTCCCTTGAGTGGATAGCCTAACGCAGGCGGACGTTCGGCGCCGGTTGTCCGCCGTCAACACGAGGCGTCGATGGCGGACGATTCTGGTTTCTATGGGCGTTCTTCCGGAGAAGCCGCCAATGAAATCGTCTCGCTTCTGCGCCTCTCTGGCGCTCCTTGCCCTGGCGCTGCTGAGCGGCTGCGCCACCCTCACGACGAGTTCCAGCCAGACCGTGACGATGACGACCGAGCCGCCCGGAGCGGCCTGCACCTTCAAGCGCGAGGGCTTGGTGATCGGCGTGGTGAATCCGACGCCGGGCAGCCTCTCGGTGAGCAAGAGCCACACCGCAATCGACGTGTCGTGCACCAAGGAGGGATTCGTCGACGCGACGGGCTCCGTCGGGTCCAAGTTCCAGGCGATGACGTTCGGCAACATCCTCTTCGGCGGGATCATCGGCATCGTGGTCGATGCGGCGAGCGGGGCCACTGCCGAGTACGAGCCGACGATCACGATCCGGCTGACCCCGAGCGAGTTCGCCGACGCGGCAGCGCGCGACCGGTTCTTCGACGAGCAGCGCGACACCTTCGTGGCGCAGGCAAAGCAGGTCCGCGTCCGCATCGCCGAGAAGTGCCAGTCGAGCGGCCGTCAGTCGGGTGCGGGCTCGATGGGCGTCGCCAGCCCCAACTGCGACGACCAGTTGCGCCTGGCCGACGACGAGGAGAAGTCCGGACTCGCGCGCATCGAAGCCCAGAGACAGGCTGCCAGGATCAAGACCCCATAGAGGAGACGACGATGAACGGACGACTTGTCCGCGTGGTTGCGGCCGCGGTGGCCGCGTTGTGGCTCGCCGGTTGCGCGATGACGAGTTCGTACAACCCGGGCTACCTCTCCGCCGCCCGGCGCCCTGCGGCCGTGCAGGCGGACGGCAAGGTGCTGGTGATCACCACGGCGCAGGACGACGGCTATACGTACAAGGGCAATCCGACCAGTTTCACCGGCAGCGCGACGACCTTGACCATGCCCCTCGGATCGATCGTCAGGGAAACGGCCGTTGCGGCCTTCGCCGACACCTTCAAGGGAGGTGCCGACGCCAGCCCGGAAGTGAAGGACCCGGCCCGCTATGTCGTGATCGTCGCACCGAGACTGGTGGCCTTCTCGTACGAGTACAACCAGCTCAAGAACGTCGGCTTCGCCATCACTCCGACGGCGGTCGTCAGCGTCGACGTGCGCGTACTGGACGAGAAAGGCGCCACGCGCTGGCAGCGCAGCTACGCCTCGGGACCGGTCGAGGGGCCCGCCTACGTGCTGAACACGTCACCGCAGGAAGAAGTCAGCAAGGTGACGCACAAGGCGCTGTACGAGATGTTCTCGAAGGCGGCGGGCGACGTGGCGCGCGAGGTCGTCCTCAAGCCGTCCGGCCCCGCTGCCGGCTGACGGTCCGGCGCAGCCTGCCTCTACAGCGGTAGGCTGCGCATGTCCACGCCCTTGATCTCGTCGCGCGCCGCTTCGAAGCCCGGCAGCAGCTGCTCGAGCGCCTTCCAGAAGCGCGGGCTGTGATTGAGTTCCTGCAGGTGGGCCAGTTCGTGGGCGACGACGTAGTCGATCACGGGCAGCGAGAAGTGCACCAGTCGCCAGTTCAGTCGCACGCGGCCGTCGTGCGTGCACGAGCCCCACTGCGAACGCGCCGACGACAGCCGCCAGCCGGAGAACTTCGGCGCGATGCGGCCGGCGAAGCGCTCGATCCGCTCGCCGAACACGCGCGCCGCTTCCCCCTGCAGCCACGACTGCACGGCGTCGCGGATCTGGCCCTCGACGGCATCGTGAGGCAGGGCGACGTGCAGTTCGGACGAAGTGGCCTGCAGGCGGGTCGCGCCGGCCTCGGCGCGCAGACGCAGCGTGATCGCCGCGCCGAGATACGGCAGCACCGCGCCGTCGGCGAACACCACCTGCGGCAGCCGCCGCTTCTCCCGCCACTCGTGCCACTCCCGGCGCTTGGCGCGGATCCAGCGCGACTTCTCCGCGATCGCGGCTTCGATCTCGCGCACCGTCACCCAGCGCGGGGCGCTGATCGTCAGGCCGTCGTCGTCGATCTGGAATCCGATGGTGCGGCGGCGCGCGCGGCGCAGGCGGTACTCGATGACGTCCGTGCCCGCGAGCGCGCGGCGCGCGCGGGGATCGGGACTGCGGGACGGCGGAGGAAGCGCAGCCGCCGGCGCGGGATCGAGCGCCAGCGACAGTTGTTCGGCGTGAAAGGCCCTGAGCTTCTTCAATCCTGCGGTGCCGGCTCTGCGCCGCTGCGCGCGGCCGGCTGATACGGCCCGCTGTAGCGGTGCGGCGCGAGACGCCTCATCTCGTTTTCGATCCACGATTCTACGAGGGCACCCACCTCTTCGGCGCGTTTTCCCTTCGGATCGATCGGCTTGCCGATCGAGACGGTGATCACGCCCGGCCGCAGCAGGCCGTTCTTCGGCCAGCACTCGCCGGAGTTCACGGCGATCGGCAGCGCGAACGCGCCGGTGCGCACGGCGAGCCGCGGGCCGCCGGTCTTGTAGCGCTTCGTCGAACCCGGCGGTGTCCGGGTGCCCTCGGGAAAGATCACGATCCACCAGCCGCGTCCGAGGCGATCCGCGCCCTGCTCCACCACCTGCTCGAACGCGTCCTGCCCCTTGCTGCGGTCGATGCTGATCATCTGGGTCGACGCGATGCCCCACCCGAAGAAGGGCAGCAGGTTCAGTTCGCGCTTGTAGACGAAGGTGAGGTCACGCGGCAGGAAGCTCGGCAGCCAGAACGTCTCCCACGTCGACTGGTGCTTCGGCAGGACGATCGCGGGCGCGTCGGGCAGGTTGTCCCAGCCTTCGACCTTCCACTCGATGCCGCAGATCACGCGCGCGCTCCAGATGGAAGACCGCGTCCACAGCGTGCACAGCTTGTAGCGCGTGTGCACCGGAAACAGCCGGCTCGCGACCACGATGAACGACCACGGCGTCACCGTGAGGATGTTGAAGACGTAGAACAGGACGGTGCGGACCAGCGCCACGGCTCGAAGCCTACGCGGTGAGCTTGGAGATGTCCGCCACCCGGTTCATGGTCGCGCGCAGCGCGGCGAGCAGCCCCAGCCGGTTGGCGCGCAGCTTCGCGTCGTCGACGTTGACCATCACCTCGTCGAAGAACCGGTCCACCGGCAGCTTCAGCGGCGCGAGCGCCTTCAGCATGCCGGCGTAGTCGCCGCTCGCGTAGAGCCGCTCGGCCGTCGGCTGCACCCCGGTGAAGGCCTCGCCGAGCGCGCGCTCGGCCGGCTCCATCAGCAGCGCCGTGTCGAACGCGGCGGGAACATCCTCGGCCTTCTTCAGGATGTTGCCGATGCGCTTGTTGGCCGCCGCCAGGCTCCCGGACTCCGGCAGTTCCATGAACGCGCGCACGGCCGCGAGCTGGCTCGGCACGAGGTCGATGCGTGCCGGGGCCGGCGCCACCACCGCCTCGACTTCATGCGCCGTGTAGCCGACGTCGCGCAGCAGCCCGCGCAGGCGGTCGTACAGGAACTCGGTCAGTTCGGCGTCCGCCGGCTTGAAACCCTTCACGGCCGTGAACTCGGACTGCACGAGCGCCAGCATCCGGTCGAGCGGCAGCGGCAGCGACTTCTCCATCAGCATGCGCAGCACGCCGAGCGCGTGCCGGCGCAGGCCGAACGGATCGCGCTCGCCGGTCGGCTTCTCGCCGATGCCGAACAGGCCCACCAGCGTCTCCAGCTTGTCGGCCAGCGCCGCGCACAGGCCGACCTTCGAGGTCGGGAGCGCATCGCCGGCGAAGCGCGGCTGGTAGTGCTCGCGGATCGCCGTCGCGACGTCGGTGGCCTCGCCGTCGTGCCGGGCGTAGTACTCGCCCATGATGCCCTGCAGTTCGGGGAACTCGCCGACCATCAGCGTGCGCAGGTCCGCCTTCGCCAGGCGCGCGGCGCGCTCGACGTGCGTGCAGTCCACGCCGAGTTCCTTCGCCAGCGCGACCGCGATGCCCGTGATGCGCTCGACCCGCTCGAGCTGCGAGCCCAGCCTGTTGTGATAGACGACGTGCGCCAGGCCGGGGATGCGGCTCTCCAGCGTTTCCTTGCGGTCCTGGTCGAAGAAGAACTTCGCGTCCGCCAGCCGCGCGCGCACCACGCGCGCGTTGCCGGAGCGGATCGCCGCGCCGCCGTCGGTCGCCTCGATGTGCGACACGAGCAGGAAGCGGTTCATCAGGCGGCCCGCCTTGTCGCGCAGCGCGAAGTACTTCTGGTTCTGCTGCATGGTCAGGATCAGGCACTCGGGCGGCACCTCGAGGAATTCCGCCTCGAAGCCCGAGTCGTAGACGACCGGCCACTCGACCAGCGCCGTCACTTCGTCGAGCAGTTCGTCCGGCATGATCGGCGTCGCGTCCAGGCGCGCCGCAGCCGCCCTCACGAGTTCCGCGATCCGCGCGCGGCGCTGCGCGAACGAGGCGATGATCAGCCCCTCCTCCTCGAGTTGCCGGGCGTACGCATCCGCCGAGTGCACCGGGAGGTCGCCGGGCGCCATGAACCGGTGGCCGTGCGTCGTGGTGCCGGCGGTCAGCCCGAGCGCCGTCACCGGCAACACCTCGTGGCCGCGCATCGCCACCAGCCGTCGCGCCGGACGCACGAACTGCACGGTCGTCGCGCCGTCCTCGAGCTGGTAGCTCATGACCTTGGGAATCGGCAGCGCTGCGAGCGCTTCCTCGAGCGCGGACTGCAGCGCCACGATCAGCCTCTGTCCGGGCTGCACCGCCTGCAGGAACACCGAGTCCGCCTTGCCGTCGCGCTCGACCACCAGGCAATCGGATCCATCGTGCGTTCCGACCGGGATGCCGGCCATGTGCCGCCGGCCCAGCGACTCGAGCTTCTTCAGGAATGCCTGGGTCCAGTTGGCCGCCGCGTCGCGCGCGACCGCGAGCGGCATCAGCTTCTGCCTGAACGGCTGGTCGGGCGACCGGGCCAGCACGTGCGTGATGTGCACCGCGAGCCGGCGCGGCGCGCCGAACGCCGTGACGACGCTGTCGTCGGACAGGAACTGGCGATCGCGCAGCCCCTTCGCGAGGCCGGACGCGAAGGCCTCGGACAGGTTCTTCAGCGCCTTCGGCGGAAGCTCTTCGGTGTTCAGTTCGACGAGGAGCGACTGCTTCATAGGGTTCCCTTCGCGAAGACCGCTCGGGATTCGAGCTTGGGGCGGCCCGTCGCTCTCATGCCGCCACCTTCTTCGTGCCCTGCTCGAGCATCGGGAAACCGAGCCGCTCGCGCGACTCGTAGTAGCTCTGCGCGATCGCGCGCGACAGCGTGCGGATGCGTCCGATGTAGGCCGCCCGCTCGGTGACGCTGATGGCGCCGCGCGCGTCGAGCAGGTTGAACGTGTGGCCGGCCTTCAGCACCATCTCGTACGCGGGCAGCGCGAGCTGCAGGTCCATCAGGCGCTTGGCCTCCGCCTCGAACAGCGTGAACTGGCCGAGCAGGACGGACGGGTCGCTCGCCTCGAAGTTGTACCTGCTCTGCTCCACCTCGTTCTGGTGGAACACGTCGCCGTAGCGCAGCACCTTCTCGACGCCGCGATCGCGCCAGCGCGTGTAGACGAGGTCGAACACATTGTCGATGTCCTGCAGGTACATCGTCAGCCGCTCGAGCCCGTACGTGATCTCGCCGGTGATCGGCTTGCATTCGAGGCCGCCGACCTGCTGGAAGTAGGTGAACTGCGTGATCTCCATGCCGTTCATCCACACTTCCCAGCCGAGCCCCCACGCGCCGAGCGTCGGGTTCTCCCAGTTGTCCTCGACAAAGCGGATGTCGTTCTTCCGGGTGTCGATGCCGAGCGCCGTGAGCGATCCGAGGTAGAGCTCGATGATGTCCGGCGGCGAGGGCTTCAGCACCACCTGGTACTGGTGGTGCTGGTGCAGGCGGTTCGGGTTCTCGCCGTAGCGCGCGTCCTTGGGCCGGCGCGATGGCTGCACGTAGCCGGCGCGCCAGGGCTCCGGGCCGATCGCCCGCAGGAAGGTCGCGGTGTGCGACGTGCCGGCGCCGACCTCCATGTCGATCGGCTGCAGCAGCGCGCAGCCCTGCTGGTTCCAGTACGTCTGGAGACGGAGGATGGCTTCCTGGAAAGTGATCATCGGCAGTCCGGCGGGACCGGGCGAACATCTGGGAACCGGCGATTGTACGGACTGGGCGAGCCGATTCCGGACGAGCGGGGACGTCGGGTGGGGGTCGGACCGCGTTGGAAGTCGGTGCCCGCGTCATGTTGCGAGCGTTGTCGCCTGAGGATCTGGAGACTCATGCCTTTGCGTATTGCGTCCCCTGCGCCTGGGCAGGCTGCGGCATGCCTCGACTCCGCGAGGCACGCCACAGCCCGCCCAGGCGCCATCCGGTAATCGAAGGCCGCTTCGCGGTCTCTCCACAGCGCGCGGCGCGACGGCCGCGCTGCGGGGAA
>JBFZCF010000021.1:0-16252 GCA_041308065.1 Burkholderiales bacterium | reverse complement strand
CCTCATCGAGGACGACGGCGGCACCGTCTGGACCGCGACGCGCCGCGGCCGGAAGGGCGATGTCGTCGTCGGGGACCTCGTGCGAGCGCGCGCATCCGCGCCCGGGCTGGCCCGCATCGAATCGGTCAGTCCACGCGCTTCGCTGCTGTTTCGCGCCGATGCGTTCCGGACCAAGGAACTGGCCGCCAACATCGACCGCGTGCTCGTCGTCTACGCGGCCCGGCCGACCTTCAATCGCTGGTTCATCTGGAAGACGCTCGTAGCCGCACACGTGGCCGACATCGAGGCGGTGGTGATCCAGAACAAGACCGACCTCGACGACGACGGCGAAGCGGGCCGGTTCCGCGAAGCGCTCGAACGGCTCGGCATTGCCACGCTCGCCGTCTCCGCCAAGACCGATGCGGAGCGCGCACGCACGGCGCTGACGGCGATCGCGCGCGACCGCGCCAGCCTGCTCGTCGGCCAGTCCGGCATGGGCAAGTCCACGCTGCTGAATCTGCTGGTTCCCGATGCCGGCGCGCGCACCCAGGAGTATTCGCAGCGGCTCGACCTCGGCAAGCAGACCACCACGGCGTCGCGCCGCTTCACCCTGCCCTTCGGCGGCTCGATCGTCGACACCCCCGGGTTCCAGGAGTTCGGCCTGGCGCACGTGCCGGTCGGCGAGTTGGCCGCTAGCTTCCCGGAGTTCCGGCCAGCGCTGGGCCAGTGCCGCTTCCAGGACTGTCGGCACCTCGCCGAGCCCGGCTGCGCGGTGCGCGCCCTGGTCGGCGCGGGCGCAGTCGCGGCGGACCGCTACGCGTTCTATCGCTCGCTGGCGGAGGCCCGTCCGCTGTGAAGCTGGTGGCCCGCGCCGATCACCCGCTGCAGGCGGCCATCTGGGCCGACACGCTGCGCGCGGCTGGAATCCGCTGCGAGGTGCGCAACACGACGCTCTCGGGTGCGATGGGCGAGATTCCGTTCCTCGAGTGCGCGCCACAGCTCTGGGTGCTGGACGAACGCGACGAGGCGCGTGCGATCGATGTGCTGCAGCAGCTGCGACGGCCGGTCACCGGGACGCCATGGCGCTGCACGGGATGTGGCGAGGAGTCGGAACCGCAGTTCGGGATCTGCTGGAAGTGCGGCATGGTCCGGCCGACCTAGCGGGTCAGGCGAGCCAGTTCGCGAGCGTCAGGGCGAGCAGCAGGGCGAGCCACAGCAGCATCGCGCGCCACACGAGGCCGACGATCGAACGCAGGGCCGCCACCGTCGGTTCCGCCAGCCCGGCGCCCTCGTTGCCGACTTCGTCGAAGTGCCTGACGGCTTCGGCCGTGGGAAGCAGACGCATGCCGAGCGCGCCGCTGGCGGTCGCGAGAATCAGCGTGCGCGAGTCCGGGGATGGCATGCCGTCGGCCGGCGCCTCCCTCGCCACCTGGCGCCAGCAGTAGATCGCGCCTTCGAAGTCGCCGACGATCGCGAAACCGAGGGACGTCAGGCGTGCCGGTATCCAGTCGATCCAGGCGAATGCGCGTCGCGCGAAGTCGCCGAACAGGTCGGGCGGCGTGCCGGCGAGCGGCGGCCGATTCCAGACCCGCGCCACGTGCTCGGCGAGCCGATAGACAACGGCGCCCATCGGACCCGGCAACACAACGAACCAGAAGAAGACCCCGAAGACGTGCCGCTGTGCCAGCAGCAGCCCGTGCTCGATCGCCTGCCGAACCACTTCGTCCTGCGAGAGGTCGGCGGCGGTGAAGGCCGGATCGCTCTGCTGCTTCCACGCGGTCAGCTCGCGGCGCGCGGCGGTCAGGTCGCCATTGGCCAGGGCAATCTGGATCTCGGAGCCGTGATGGCTGAACTGGCGGAAGCCGAGCGAGACGAACAGGACCGCGACGTTCACCACCAGCCCGAGGATCGGGCTGATCGACGACGCGACTTCATGGACGGCGCCGACGACCAGGGCCAGCCCGACGACCACGAGCAGCCACGCGTACACGCCGTGACGTCGACGCCCGGCGTTCAGGTTGCGTTCGGCCCAGCCCGACACCTGGCGGACCGCCGAGTACACGGGGTTCGACCGCGGCAGTGGCCGCAGTTGTTCCAGCAGCAACGTGATGACGAGGGAAAGCCAGCCCAAGGTCCACACCTCCGCAACGGATTGTAGAGGGCGTGCGCGCGACGCCGCGGGACGCGCTCACTGGACTACCCTCACGCTGCGCGCTCGGGATGAGCGCTTCGGAGCGGCCGAGCGCGCTCAGGCGCGCAGGAAGTGGTAGAAGTTCCGCAGCATGGCCGCGGTCGCGCCCCAGATGAAGTAGCGGCGCGCCGACTGGTAGGGCATCGCGTAGAAGGTGCGGGCGATGTCGGCGTAGCGATATAGACGGCGTTCGTGATTGGCCGGATCCATCAGGAACGCGAGTGGCACCTCGAACGCCTCGGAGACCTCGAACGCGTCCAGCCGGGGCGTGAACGGCCGTTCGATCAGCGCGACGACCGGCGTCACGCGGTATCCGGTGACGGTGCGGTACTCGGGCAGCCGACCGAGCACGTCCACCACCTGCGGCGGCAGTCCGATTTCCTCCTCGCTCTCTCGCAGGGCGGTCGCAACCGCATCGGCATCGCCTTGCTCGACACGCCCTCCGGGGAAGCTGATCTGGCCGGCGTGGTCCGTCAGGTGGCTGGTGCGCTGCGTCAGCAGCACGTGAACGCCGCTGTCGCGGACGACGAGGGGCACGAGGACCGAGGCCGGCCGCGGTTCGACGCCGAGATCGAACAGCCGCGCGTCCGAGCGCATCTCGGGAGACCACGACGGTGGCTCGACGAAGCGCCGCCGCAGCGCAGCCGGATGCATCGCACCGAGCGGGATCGGCATTCCGCGACTGACCGGATCGGCGAAATCGGGGTCGTGCGGAACGGTCTCCGGATCGAAACCCGGCAGGCGCGTGGGAGGTCCGGACGTGAACGAACTCATCGAAGAAGGCGGGAAACGAAAAGGCCGCCGCAAGCGGCGGCCTTCGCGGGCCGGTTGCCGTGCAAGCGCTACTCGGCCTTCGTCGCCTGGTCGGCAGCGGCCTTCGCTGCGGCGCTCTTGTGCTGCAGCTTCTCGCGGATGCGCGCCGACTTGCCCGAACGCTCGCGCAGGTAGTACAGCTTGGCGCGACGCACGTCGCCGCGGCGCTTCACCTCGATCGACGCAATCGTCGGCGAGTACAGCTGGAAGGTGCGCTCGACGCCTTCCCCGCTCGACACCTTGCGAACAATGAAGGACGAGTTGAGACCGCGATTGCGGCGGCCGATGACGACGCCCTCGAACGCCTGCACGCGCTTGCGCGTGCCCTCGACAACGTTGACGCTGACGATCACGGTGTCGCCCGGCCCGAAGGTCGGAATCGTCTTGCCGGCGCTGACGCGCGCCATCTCTTCCTGTTCCAGCTTCTGGATGATGTCCATCTCTGCTCCTTTAACCATCATCGTGCGGCTCTGTTCGTATGTTGCCGACGAGAGGATGGGTCCTTGCTCAAGCAGCGGATCGCTCCGCCGCGCCCTTCTGCGCAATTTCGCGCAAATACTTTTCGTCCTGCGTGCCCAGGCGTCCCTCGGCCCGCGCGCGCTCGATCAAGTCCGGTCGCGTCGCCTGCGTTGCCGCGAGCGCCCGCTGCCTGCGCCAGCGCGCGATGTCCGCGTGGTGGCCCGACAGCAGCACATCCGGCACCGCACGGCCCCGCCACGCTTCCGGCCGGGTGTAATGCGGCCCGTCGAGCAGCCCGGTGGCGAACGACTCCTCGTCCGCCGACGCCTCCTTCAGCGCGCCGGGCAACTGCCGCACGACGGCGTCGATCAGCGCCATCGCGGGCACTTCGCCGCCCGACATCACGAAGTCACCGACGGACACCACCTCGTCCACGCATTCCTCGAGGAAGCGTTCGTCGATCGCCTCGTACCGCCCGCACACCAGCGCGAGCGAACCGCCCTGCTCCGCCAGTTGCCGCACCCACGCATCGGTCAGCGGCCTGCCGTTCGGCGCGAACGCCACGACCCGCGCCGCGCCGCCATCCGCCTTCGCCGCCGCGACCGCCTGCGCCAGCGGCTCGGCCATCATCACCATCCCGGGACCGCCGCCGTAAGGCCGGTCGTCCACGGTGCGATGCGGATCGCTGGTGAAGTCGCGCGGATTCCAGCTCAGCAGCGACCACAGGCCCTGTTCGCAGGCACGTCGCGTGATGCCGTGCTCCGTGACCGCCGCGAACATCGCCGGGAACAACGTGATCACGTCAAAGCGCATCCGCAGCCCCTCACCCGCCGTTCCTACCAGTCTCGCTGCCAGTCGACCCGCACCAGCTTGCCCGCCGCGTCGACCTCGTCGACGTACTGCTCGACCAGCGGGATCAGGTGCGTCGCGCTGCCGTCTGCGACTTCCAGCCACTGTCGCCGGACGCCCGCCGCGTCATTGGCACGCAGTCCGCTCACTTCGCCAAGCGTCTCGCCCGCCCGGTTCACCACCCGGCTGCCGAGCACGTCGCCCAGGTAATGCTCTCCTTCGGGCAGCGGAGGGAACGCTTCCCTCGCCACCGCCACCGTGGCGCGCTTGAGCGCGTCGGCGGCTTCCTTCGATTCACATCCCGGCCACTTTGCGAGGATCGATGTGCCGTGCCGGCGGCATCCCTCGACCGTCACGCGCTGCTGTTCCTGCCCCTGCTCGCCGTCCCGAAGAATCCACCACTCGCGGACCGCTTCGAGCACTCCACCGTCGGTCGAGTGCGGCGCAATCCGCACCCATCCCCTGATCCCGTAAGCGCCGCGCACGGCGCCGAGTTCGATCAGGCCGGCCGGCGCAACGGCCTCACGCATTCACTCCGCGCCGATCAGGCGCTGGCGGCGGGAGCGCTGGCGGCAGGCTTGAACTCCTTCACCAGGCGAGCAACGGTCGGCGACAGCTGCGCGCCGACGCCGGTCCAGTAGGCCAGGCGATCGTTGGCGATGCGGAAGCGCGGCTCGCTTTCGGCAGATACCGGGTTGTAGAAACCCAGGCGCTCGATGAACCGACCGTCGCGCGCGTTGCGCGAGTCGGTGGCGACGATATTGAAGAACGGGCGCTTCTTGGCGCCGCCCCGGGCGAGGCGAATGACGACCATAGGTCAAATCCCTTTTATGTTCGGTACTTGCGTGCGTTTGAGTCCGCCGGGAAGCCTGTGCGTACACATACCGCCGGCACCGCGGAAAACTGGCGATTGTAGCCGGGGCAGCCCTCCGCCGGCAAGCCGCGTCCCGGCGTGCGGCGAGGCCCGTGAAGCGCTCCGCCGGACCACTATGATGGCGCCCGCCATGCCACGGTTCCGCCACAAAGCCCTTGCCGCCCTGCTCGCCGCCCTCACTGGCGCCCTCGGACTGAACCGGGTCTATCTTGGCCAGGGCCTCTGGTGGCTGCCGCTCGGCGTCACGCTTGGCGCGCTGCCGCTGCTGTTCGGCGTTCGCAACTGGTACCAGACCCCCGCCTTCTTTGTCGCAATGGTCCCGGTGATCGCCGGCTTCCTCCAGGCGCTCGTGCTGGCGCTGATGCCGGACGAGAAGTTCGATGCCCGGTTCAACGCGAACACCGACCGGCGCAACCGCAGCGGCTGGGACGCTGTGCTGGTGGCGATTGCCTCGCTGGCCGCCGGCACCATCATCCTGACGGCAACGATCGCCCTGCTGTTCCAGACCTACTTCGAAAGCGTGCTCAGGCCGGCAGGCTGATCGATCAGAACAGATCCATCTGCGGCGTCGGCAGACGCGGCCGGACGAAGAGGTCGGTCCGCAGCGATGGCCAGCCGTCGCTGAAGCCATGCCTTGCGCTGGCGCGCTTGAACCGCTGCTCGATGAGCCTCGCCCAGGTTCCATCCCCGGTCATACGGTGTCCGAATGAGGCGTCGTAGTTCTTTCCCCCGCGCATTTCGCGGATGCGGTTCATCACCCGCCGCGCCCGGTCGGGAAAGTGCGTCCGCAGCCACTCCTCGAACAGCGGACTGACCTCCCACGGCAACCGCACCACCGTGTAATGCGCGTTGCTCGCCCCGGCCTGCGCGGCCGCATCGACGATCGCCTCGATCTCGGGCTCGTTGACGAAGGGAATGACCGGCGCCACGTTGACGCGCACCGGCACGCCAGCCTCGGCGAGCGCGCGCACCGTGCGCAGCCGCCGCTGGGGGCTCGCAGCCCGCGGCTCGAGGATGCGCGCGAGCTTCGGGTCGAGCGACGTGATGCTGATGCTGACCGACGCGAGGTCCAGCCGCGCCATCGCCGCGACGAGGTCGAGGTCGCGCTCGATCAGCGACGATTTCGTGACAAGCCCGAACGGATGGCGCGCGGCGGCCAGCACCTCGAGGACGCCGCGCGTGATCTTCAGCTCGCGTTCGATGGGCTGGTAGGCGTCCGTGTTCACGCCGACCATGATCAGTTCCGGCGTGTAGCCGGGTGCGGCGAGTTCCTTCAGCAGCAGCTCGGCCGCATTGCGCTTGGCAACGAGCTTCGTCTCGAAGTCGAGCCCGGGCGACAGGTTCAGGTAGCTGTGCGTCGGCCGCGCGTAGCAGTAGATGCAGCCGTGCTCGCAACCGCGATAGGGATTGACCGAGCGGTCGAAGCCGATGTCCGGCGACTCGTTGCGCGTGATGATGGAGCGCGCCGCCTCGAACGTGACCGAAGTGGCGAGGGGAGGCAGGACTTCGTCCTCGCCTGCCGGCGCGTCCGGATCCGTGGAGCGCTGAACCGCTTCGAAGCGGTGGGCGAGGTTGGACACCGCGCCGCGCCCCTTGCGGGCGAGTGCGACGGGAGCGGATCGGGCGACGACGGGATCGTCGGCCGGGATCCGCTCGATGGAGCCGTCAGCGGAAGTCCCGGGCAAGCGCGGCCTGGACCTGCGGCGCGACCTCGTCGAGCCGCAGGGTGCAGTTGGGATGGTCCACGCCGATGGCAAGCGCCGCGCCCTGCTTCACCGCGGCAATCGCGGCCGGTTCGAACTCGAAGCGCAGGAAGTGGACCGACGATGTCTTCTCCTCGTTCTCGCGCTCGAGATCCTCGTCGGCGACCGCGTAGACCTTCGGCTGACCGTCGACCTGGACATAGACGCGGTCCTCGACACCCTTCAGCCGCGCCAGCGCGCCCTTGCGCTCGACCGGATCGTCGTACTCGATCATCATCGTGGCCTTCAGGTTCGTGCCGTCCGGTATCAGCGGGTTGTACGCGTCGAGTTCGTCCTGGATGCCCGCCTCCTCGAAGGTCTTCTCGATCCGCAGCATCTCCTGGATCTGGTAGCGGATCGTCAGCTCGTCCTCGAAGATCAGCGTCACGTGGTCGCCCAGCCGCACCGCGCGGTTCTTCTTGTGGGCGAGCACGCGGGAGCGGAACTCCGCGCGCTGCTTCGCATAGGCCTCGAGCGTCAGCAGGCTGTCACGCGAGATCTGCGCCATCGTCATGTCTCCGGTTTCCTTTCGATTACAGGCCGTACGCGATGCGTACGAGGGTGATCGGATGGGCGACTTCCGGCGTCTTGCCGCCGAGAGCCTCCTTGGCAAACTGCTGGATGCCCTGCTCGATGTGATGGCCCGCCAGCTGGCAGTCCGAGCTCACGTAGTCTGGCTTCGCGTTCGCCATGCTCTTGAATACAGGCTTGCCGATCTTCATCGCCATGCCGTGGAACTCCTTGCGGGTGCCCCAGATGCCGGAGTGGCCCGAGCACCGCTCGACGGTGTTGAGCGTCGTGTCGGGCACCAGCTTCAGCATCTCTTCGGTCTTGCGCCCGACGTTCTGCACGCGGCCGTGGCACGGCACGTGGTACGAGACGGTGCCGAGCGGCTTCTTGAAGTCGGTCTTCAGCAGGCCGTCCTTGTTGCGCGCGACGAGGTACTCGAACGGATCCCACATCGCCGCCTTGACCGCCTGCACGTCGCCGTCGTCCGGGAACATCAGCGGCAGTTCCTGCTTGTACATCAGCGTGCACGACGGGATCGCCGTGACGATGGCATAACCCTCGCGGGCGAGACGCGCGAGCTGCGGAATGTTGACGTTCTTCAGCTGCTCGACCGCATCCAGGTCGCCGATCTCGAGCTTCGGCATGCCGCAGCACGCTTCCTTTTCGGCCAGCACGTACGGGATCTCGTTGTGCTCGAGGATCCTGATCAGGTCCCAGCCGATGCCAGGCTCGTTGTAGTTGACGTAGCAGGTCGAGAAGATCGCGACCTTGCCGGGCGTCTTCGCACCGTCGCGCACCGCCGCGCCCGTGTTCGAGCGCGCGCCGCCGCGGAACGTCTTCGTCGCGAAGTCCGGTAGCCACGCATTGCGGTCGATGCCCATCATCCCTTCCATCGCCGCGCGCGCCGGGCCCGTGCGGTTCACCGCATTCACTGCCTGCGTGACGATGGGAATCCCGGCGAACAGGCCGACCTTGTCGGTCGAAGTCAGGAACTTGTCGCTCGCGGTGGCGCCGTGCTTCCTGAACCGCACGGCCTTCGCGCGCAGCATCAGGTGCGGGAAGTCTAGGTTCCACTGGTGCGGGGGCACGTACGGGCACTTGCTCATGTAGCACATGTCGCACAGATAGCACTGGTCGACGACGTCCCTGTACTTCTCCTTCGGCACGCCATCGACTTCGCCCGTCGGGCCGTTGTCGACGAGGTCGAACAGCGTCGGGAACGATCCGCACAGGCTGACGCAGCGGCGGCAGCCGTGGCAGATGTCGAACACGCGCTCCATCTCCTTCTCGAGCGCCTGTTCGTCCCAGAACTCGGCGCTTTGCTGCCCGAGCGGATGCCGGGTCGGCGCCTCGAGGCTGCCCTCACGGACGATCATGGTGTATTCCGTAGTGATTGGACTGCAGGGCTCCATCGGCCCGGCAGGTGCCGGGCCGCGGAGAAACCGCGCGTCGTCGCGACGCGCGGGCATTGCTTCCGCGGGACGAGGCCCGCATCGACTTACTCGGCGAGCGCGTCGAGAGTCCTCTGGAACTTGTTGGCGTGCGAGCGCTCGGCCTTGGCCAGCGTCTCGAACCAGTCGGCGATCTCATCGAAGCCCTCGTCGCGCGCGGACTTCGCCATGCCCGGGTACATGTCCGTGTACTCGTGCGTCTCGCCGGCGATCGACGCCTTCAGGTTGGCCTTGGTCGGGCCGATCGGCAGTCCGGTGGCCGGATCGCCGACAGCCTCGAGGTACTCGAGGTGACCGTGCGCGTGGCCCGTCTCGCCCTCGGCGGTCGAACGGAACACGGCCGCCACGTCGTTGTAGCCCTCGACGTCCGCCTTCGCTGCGAAGTACAGGTAACGACGGTTGGCCTGCGACTCACCGGCAAACGCGTCTTTCAGGTTCTGTTCAGTCTTGGTGCCCTTCAGTTGCATCGATGTCTCCTGTTGCTGATCCAGACGAAGGAAGAAGCCCGGAGCGCGCGCCCCGGCTCGAAAATCGAATCTACGCCTCCGATACGAATGCAAAAAATAGATTGTCGCTATCTAGTCGATAGCGGTCCACTATCGTCAGTCGCATTGCCCCGCGTGCAATGCCCGGGTCAGAACTGATCATCGGTCAGCGCCAGGGTACCCGCGCTGCCCTCCGTTGCCGCGGCTGCGAGTGCAGTCGCCGTCACCAGCATGTGGTCCGCAAAGAACCGGGCCGTTCCGATCTTGGCGCGGTGGAACCCGGGATCCGCTCCGGCCGCCAGGTGTCGACTCGACGCGAGTGCGGCCCGTGCCATCTGCCATCCGCCGTGCACGATGCCCGCGAGCTTCAGGTACGGCACCGATCCGGCGTAGACCGCGCGCACATCGCCGCCCTTGAACTCGCGCACGACGAAGTCGATCACATCGGCGTAGGCGTCGACAGCGGCGCGCAGGCGGCCGGCAATCGCGGCACAGTCGGCGCCGGCCTTGTCGAGTTCGCTGGCGGTCATGCGCATCTCTTCGATGAAGCGCCTGGCGGTTGCACCGCCATCGCGGCTCGTCTTGCGGCCGATCAGGTCGTTCGCCTGGATGGCCGTCGTTCCCTCGTAGATCGTCAGGATCCGCGCGTCGCGGTAGTACTGCGCGGCTCCCGTCTCCTCGACAAAGCCCATGCCGCCGTGCACCTGCACGCCGGTGGAAGTCACGTCGATCGACATCTCGGTCGACCAGCCCTTCACGATCGGCACGAGGTAGTCGTAGGCCGCCTTCGCCGAGGTGCGCGCGTCGGCATCCGGATGGTGATGGGCGATGTCGTTGTACCCGGCGGCGACGTAGGCGACGGCACGCGCGGCTTCGGTGTTCGCGCGCATGAACATCAGCATGCGGCGCACGTCCGGATGACGAATGATCGGAACCGGACCCGCCGATCCCTCGACGGCGCGGCTCTGGACGCGGTCCTTCGCGTACCAGACGGCCTGCTGGTAGGCGCGGTCGCACACCGCGATGCCCTGCATCCCGACCTGGAAACGCGCGGCGTTCATCATGATGAACATGTACTCGAGGCCGCGGTTCTCCTGGCCGACCAAGTGCCCGATCGCGCCGGGCCCGACTTCGCCCTTCCCGTCGCCGAACAGCAGCACGCAGGTCGGGCTCGCGTTGATGCCGAGCTTGTGCTCGATCGACGCGCAGTACACGTCGTTGCGCTTGCCGAGCTTGCCTTCGGCATCGAACAGGAACTTGGGCACGATGAAGAGCGAAATGCCCTTCACGCCCTCGGGCGCGTCCGGCGTGCGCGCGAGCACGAGGTGCACGATGTTCTCGGCGAGGTCGTGCTCGCCGAAGGTGATGAATATCTTCTGGCCGAACAGCCGGAACGTGCCATCGCCCTGCGGCACCGCCCGCGTGCGCACCTGGGCCAGGTCGGACCCGGCCTGCGGCTCGGTGAGGTTCATCGTGCCGGTCCAGCTGCCATCGATCAGCCGATGGATGTAGGTCGACTTCTGCTCGTCGCTGCCCGCCGTAAGCAATGCCTCGATGGCGCCGTCGGTCAGCAGCGGGCACAGCGCGAACGACAGGTTCGCCGCCTGCAGCATCTCCATGCACGGCGCGGCGACGACCTTGGGCAGTCCCTGCCCACCGAACTCGCCGGGATGTTGCACGCCCTGCCAGCCCGCCTGCACGAACGCGTCGAACGCCTGCTTGAACCCGGGCGTCGTGATCACCCGGCCGTTGTCCCACTTCGCCGGCTCGACGTCACCGGTGCGGTTCAGCGGCGCGACCACTTCACCCATGAAGCGAGCGTTCTCCTCGAGAACCGCCGCGACCGTTTCGTCGGTCGCATCCTCGCAGCCGGGGAGTGTCTGGATCTGTTTCAATCCTGCCAGCTCGTTCAGAACGAACTGCATGTCCTTGATCGGGGCGACGTAGTTCATGGCATTTCCTGCAGGGTGAACAAAAAGGGCACAGCTACACGGTGGTCCGTGCGCGCTGTGCCCCGCATCGTCATGGCGTCAGGCCGTCAGCCGAGTTCCTTGACCAGTTGCGGCACGACCTCGAAGAGATCCCCCACCAGTCCGTAATCGGCGACCTGGAAGATCGGCGCCTCGGGATCCTTGTTGATGGCGACGATCACCTTCGAGTCCTTCATGCCGGCCAGATGCTGGATCGCGCCCGAGATGCCGACCGCCACGTACAACTGGGGCGCGACGACCTTGCCGGTCTGGCCCACCTGCCAGTCATTCGGCGCGTAGCCGGCGTCGACCGCGGCGCGGGAGGCACCCATCGCCGCGTTCAGCTTGTCGGCGAGCGGCTCGAGCAGCTTGAAGCTGTCCGCCGAGCCCATGCCGCGCCCGCCGGAGACAACGACTTTCGCGCCCTGCAGCTCAGGGCGATCGGACTTCGCGATGTCGCGCGAGATGAAGCGTGACGAGTCCGCGCCCGCCACCGGAGCCACGTTCTCGACCGTCGCGGAGCCACCCTCGGCGGCCGCGGGATCGAAGTTGGTCGGCCGCGCGGTGATCACCTTGACCGGGTCCGTGCTCTGGACGGTGGCGATCGCATTGCCGGCGTAGATCGGCCGCGTGAACGTGTCGGGCGACTCGACGCTGATGATGTCGGAGACCTGCGCGACGTCGAGCCTGGCGGCGACACGCGGCAGGATGTTCTTGCCGTACGCCGTCGCGGCCCCCACCACGTGGGTGTAGCCGCCGGCCAGCGCGACGACCTGCGCCGCAACCGCCTCGGCGAGCCCGCCCTCGAACTGCGGCCCGTCGGCGAGCAATACCCTGGAAATCCCCGCGATCTTCGCGGCCTGCTGGGCCGCATCAGAGGCGTTGTGCCCCACCACGAGCAGGTGAACCTCGCCGCCGCACTTGGCGGCAGCGGTCACGGTATTGAGGGTCGATGGCCGCAGCGAGTGGTTGTCGTGTTCGGCAAGTACAAGAACCGTCATCTGTGTCTCCGCGCTGTCTGTACTAGAGGACTTTGGCTTCGGTCTTCAACTTGGCGACGAGCGTCGCCACGTCGGGCACGCGGGCGCCGGCCTTGCGCGCCGGCGGTTCGCTCACCTTGACCGTCTTCAGCCGGGGCGTCACGTCCACTCCGAGGTCGGCCGGCTTGACCGTCTCGAGCGGCTTCTTCTTCGCCTTCATGATGTTGGGCAGCGTGACGTAGCGCGGCTCGTTCAGCCGCAGGTCGGCGGTGATCACCGCCGGCAGGGAAACCGAAATCGTCTCGAGGCCGCCGTCGACCTCCCGCGTGACCTGCGCTCGACCATCGACCAGTTCCAGCTTCGAGGCGAACGTTCCTTGCGGCAGATCGGCCAGCGCGGCCAGCATCTGGCCGGTCTGGTTCGCGTCGTCGTCGATCGCCTGCTTGCCGACGATCACGAGATCGGGCTTCTCCCTGTCGACTATCGCCTTCAGCAGCTTGGCGACGGCGAGCGGCTGCAACTCGACATCGGTTTCGACCAGGATGCCGCGATCGGCGCCGATGGCCATCGCGGTGCGCAGCGTCTCCTGGCACTGCGGCAGGCCGCAGGACACGACGATGACCTCGGTCGCAGCGCCCTTCTCCTTGAGTCGCACTGCCTCCTCGACCGCGATCTCATCGAAGGGATTCATCGACATCTTGACGTTCGCGATGTCGACACCGGTCTGGTCGGACTTCACGCGCACTTTCACGTTGTAGTCGACGACGCGCTTCACGGGAACGAGGACTTTCATGGGAGCCGTTGGTGGGTTGGCGTTCTTGGGGTTTGGGGTGCGCCGGACGGCGCGCGATCTGATTCGCTTTGCCTTCGCGATTATACGAACCCTCCCGCGACGGCCACCGACCCGGGTAGAGGGGTGCCCCTAGACCCGGAACAGCGTTTCGAGCCAGGCCCAGCCGCCGCCGACCAGGACGTAACGGAAGAACTTGCCGACCGCGAAGGCCGCCATGGTGAGCCACGGATTGAGCCGCAGCCAGCCCGCGCCCACCGCCAGCGCGTCGCCGACGAGCGGCAGCCACGACAGCAGCAGCGCCCAGTAGCCGTACTTGTGCAACGTGATGATGACCTTGTGCTGCACTCGGTTGGGCAGCAGGCGTCCCATCCAGTACGAGGTGACGCCCCCCAGGGTGTTGCCGATCGTCGCGACGCCGATCGCCTGCCACAGCGCGTCGGGGTGCTTGTGGATGACGCCGATCAGCACGATCTCCGATCCACCCGGCAGGATCGTCGCCGCGATGAAACTCGCCGCGAACAGCGCGATGAAGCCGGACTCGGCGGAAAAGTCGAACATGCGGGCTCCCGAAGGCGCGCGATTGTAGAAGCAGGAGCGCTGCCGCGCCGCAGAGGACGATCCGGACGAAGCGGGTGCTAAATTCGAAGCGCCTTTCCTCGCTGGAGACCACATGCCTGGCGTACTGGAAGCGCTGCAACGATTGCCCGACCTCGGCGATCCGTATGCAGATGAACGATCGGCCATCCAGCGCCTGCTCGCGCTCGGCGAGCCGCAGGCCGAGTGCCGCGCCGCTGCGCGCGAACGCGCCCTCGGCTACATCCAGGCCGTGCGCGCCGCCGATCCCGGCCTTCTGTCGGCGCAGAACCTGCTCAATTCGTTTCCGCTCGCCACGCCGGAAGGCATCGCCCTGCTTCGGCTGGCCGAGGCCCTGCTGCGCGCGCCCGACGCCGATACGCAGACCTGGCTGATCGCCGAGAAGCTCGCGGCGTTTCGCGCGACCCGCATCGGCATGGACGGCAACTTCGTCACGCGCGTGCTCGCCGCGGCGCTGAAGGCTGCCGGGCACACGGCCGCCGATGCCGACCTGCGCGGCGCCGAAGGCGACCAGGGTTCGGTGCGCTCCTGGTTCGCGCGCAGCGCGCTGCGCCCGCTGGTGATCGAGGGCATCCGCCGCTTCGGCGACCAGTTCGTGTTCGCCACCAACCTGAAGAACGCGCTCGCGCGCGCCGCGCAGCGACCCGAAGCCCGCATCCTGTACTCGTTCGACATGCTCGGCGAGGGCGCGCGCACGCGGATCGATGCGGACCGCGCCTACGAGTCCTACGTCAGCGCGCTGTCGGCGCTCAAGGTCTCCGGAGGACACGACTGGACGCTGCGCGACGGCATCTCGGTGAAGCTGTCGGCGATCCATCCCCGCTTCGAGACCGCGCAGGTCGAACGCAGCGACCGCGAACTGTATCCGCGGCTCGTCGAACTCGGACGACTCGCGCGTGCGGCGGACGTTAACCTGACGATCGACGCCGAGGAGTCGGAGCGACTGGCCCTGCACATCGGCCTCTTCGAACGCCTGATGCGCGAGCCCGCGCTCGCTGACTGGCCGGGCCTGGGACTGGCCGTGCAGACCTACCAGGCGCGCGCGGTCGCCACCGTCGATCGCCTGCTGCAACTGAGCCACGAACTGCGGCGCCCCATCACCGTCCGCTTCACCAAGGGCGCCTACTGGGACGCGGAGATCAAGCGTGCGCAGGAGCTCGGCATGCCCGGCTTCCCCGTGTACACGCGCAAGTGGGCGACGGACCTGTCGTACCTCGCCACCGCGCGTCGCCTGCTTGCCCACCCGGCCCCGGTCTATCCGCAATTCGCGACGCACAACGCCCTGACCGTCGCCTCGATCGTCGAGTACGCCGCCGAACTCGCTGCGGGCCGGCGCTACGAGTTCCAGCGCTTGCACGGCATGGGCGATCCGCTGTACGACGCGCTGCTCGCCGGCAGCCCCGACGTGCGCGTGCGCGTCTACGCGCCGGTGGGCGCGTTTCGCGACCTGCTCGCCTACCTGGTGCGCCGGCTGCTCGAGAACGGCTCGAACACGTCGTTCGTCCATCAGATCACCGACCGCTCGGTACCGTCCGCCTCGCTCGTGGAAGATGTCTACGAACTTGCGCGTGCCTTCGTCGCGTCGGACGAGCCCGCGTCTGCGCTGCCGACCGGACACGGGCTCTTCGGCACGCGCAGGAACTCCCGCGGCATCGACCTTCAGCAGGCGCCGACCTTGATCGACCTGACGTCGGCCATCGGGCGCGCGAGCGACGTGCAGGCGACCTCGATCATCGGCGGCGCGCGGGCCGGGCCGGGCACGGGTGTCCGCAACCCGGCGTCGCTCACGCAGATCATTGGAACGGTGGCCGCTGCGAGCACGGCCGACGCCGAACTCGCGGTGGGCGCGGCGTTCGCGGCCTTTCCCGGCTGGGAAGCGCGTGGGGTCAGCGCCCGCGCGGACATCATCGACCGCGTTGCCGACACATGGGAAGCCGCCCACGACGAACTCGTGGCGCTGGTCGTGCGCGAGGGTGGCCGCACGATGCTCGATGCGCACCTCGAGGTGCGCGAAGCGATCGACTTCTGCCGGTACTACGCCGCGATCGGTCGCGAACGGCTGCAGCCTCAGCCGCTGCCCGGCCCGGCCGGCGAGTCGAACGAATTGCGCCTGGGCGGTCGCGGCGTCTTCGCGTGCATCAGCCCCTGGAACTTCCCGCTCGCGATCTTTGGCGGGCAGGTCGCCGCCGCGCTGGTCGCGGGCAATGCCGTGGTCGCGAAGCCGGCGGAGCAGACGCCGCTCGTTGCGTTCCGCGCGGTGCAGCTGATGCACGAAGCCGGCGTGCCGCCCGACGTCCTGCACCTGGTGCTCGGAGACGGCGAGAACGTCGGCAGGGCACTGACGAGCGACCCGCGCGTCGCGGGAGTGGCGTTCACCGGATCGGTCGCCACGGCCCGCGCGATCAACCGGGCGCTCGCGGCGCGCGACGCGCCGATCGGCGTGCTGATCGCGGAAACGGGCGGCCAGAACGCGATGATCGTCGACTCGACGGCCCTGCCGGAACAGGTCACCGATGCCGTCGTCTCCAGCGCGTTCCGCTCGTGCGGGCAGCGCTGCTCCGC
>JBFZCF010000020.1:0-17045 GCA_041308065.1 Burkholderiales bacterium | reverse complement strand
CGGGAGATCCTCGCGGTCGACGACCCGTGGATCCGGTCCTATTTCTCGGTGCGCGCCACGGTGGACTCGTGAGCGCGCACGGCCGCTCCGACGCGTTCATCCCGCGCGCGCAGCGCGAGGGTAGTCCAGTGAGCGGGCCGGGCCTTCACGTTGCCGCCGCGAACCCGTCCTAGAATCCACCTGCGATGGAAGCCGAATCCAAGTACACGTACGTCGGACTGGCGCTGGTCGTCCTGGTGGCGGCGCTGGTGACCGGGGTCATCTGGCTGAACCGGACCGGCACGCGCGCCGACTTCAACTATTTCACAATCTACTTCGAGCGCCAGCCGCTCGACGGCCTGCAGCTGGGCGCCGACGTCGACATGCGCGGGATCAAGATCGGCCGCGTCGAGGACTACCAGCTGCTGGCGGAGAACATCAACCGCGTCAGGGTCACGGTCCGCACCGACAAGCGCGCGCCTGTGCGCACCAATACGGTGGCGA
Source organism: Burkholderiales bacterium (assembly GCA_041308065.1). Lineage (GTDB taxonomy): Bacteria > Pseudomonadota > Gammaproteobacteria > Burkholderiales > Burkholderiaceae_F > JAOUJD01. Next base: position 16,562 of record JBFZCF010000020.1, on the reverse strand, counting down.
TCGTCACGCGCAACTTCGTGACGGGCATCGCGAAGATCAGCCTCATCACGCCCGAGCCCCTCGGACCTCCGCTGACCGAGATCCGGCCCGAACAGCAGCACCCGGTGATCCCCGAGGGGGAGTCCAACCTCGACGCGCTGGCCGGCAAGGTCAACCAGCTGGGCGACATGGCGGCGGAAGCCCTCGAGAACCTCAACGACGTGCTGAAACCGCGCAACCGCGTGGCGTTCGCCGAGACGCTCGACAGCCTGCGCAAGCTGACCGCCGGCCTGAACGCGCGGCTGGGCGAAGTCGACAGGTCGATTGCGGCGATGAACGTCGCCATGGCGGACATCAGCAGCGCCAGCAGCCGGATCGCAACGGTGGCCGAGAACACGCGCAACGACCTCGGCCCGACGTTCCGGCAGGCGGAAAAGACGCTGCAGGACATCTCCACCGCCACCCTGTCGCTCGAGAAGCAGGTGGCCGCCCTCTCGCGCGACTTCGGCGGCGCGGCCAACGCCACCGAGGAGCAGCTGACGGCGGCGGTGATCGATCTGCGGCGCACGGTGGACTCGATGAACCGCGTGCTCGACCGGCTGCAGGACCCGCGCGCCGCGTTGCTCGGCGCAACGCCTGAGCAGAGAGGACCCGGAGAATGAAGCCTGCCACGCGCCGGTCTGCCCTGCTCGCCGGATGCTCCGCGCTGCTGCTCGCCGGATGCGTCAGCGTGGACGTCGGCAACAGCGACGGCAACGTCCGGGCCCAGTTCCGCCTCGAGGACCTCGCGCCGCCGCCGGCCCCGGCGGGCAAGACCGTGGCGCGCTCGCTCGTCGTCGTCTCGATGCCCTCGCTCGGCATCGGCGACACCTTCGCGATGGCGTACTCGCGGGCGCCGCAGCAGCGCGCCCTCTACCAGAACGCATCGTGGGCGGATCGTCCGTCGAATCGCGTCGTCCAGCTGCTCGTACGGCGCGTCGACGCGCGCGCGGCCTTCGCTTCGGTCGTGGAGCTCGGCAGCGGCGTCGGCGGCGACCTTGCGCTGAACGTGACCGTCGACGAACTCCTGCACGACGCGGCGGCCGCGCGCGGACGGCTGGAGCTGACCGCGGAGCTCGTCGATCGCGCGACGCGGACCCTGGTGGCGCGCCGCCGGTTCAGCGCCGCGGCGCCGGTCGCACAGGAAAGCGCGCGCGGAGCCGTCGAGGCGCTGAGCCAGGCGCTCACGAGCGTGCTCGACGAACTCGTGCCATGGCTCGAAGCGTCGGCGGCGAAGCTGCCCGCAACGGCCTCGCGCTGATCGCGGGGCAGGCGCGATGCGCGACGCGAGCAAGGGCGGGTCCTCGGCGCGCAACGTCCTCGGCGGCGAGCTGATCTGCTGCTGCGAGTCGCCAGCGACAGGCTTCTACCGCGACGGCTACTGCCACACGGGTCCGCACGACCTCGGGTCGCACACGGTGTGCGCGCGCATGACGCGCGAGTTCCTCGACTTCTCCGTTGCACGCGGCAACGATCTCGTCACGCCGCGCCCCGAGTACATGTTCCCCGGGCTCAATGCCGGCGACCGCTGGTGCCTGTGCGTCGCGCGCTGGAAGGAGGCGTTCGAAGCCGGGGTCGCGCCACCGGTGTGGCTGCTCGCCACGCACGAGCGTGCGCTCGACGTCGTGACCCTCGAGCAGCTGGCGAAGCACGCGCTCGACCTGCAATGAAGCCGTTGCATCCGCGGGCGGTGATCGACACCAACGTGCTGCTCGATTTCTGGGTGTTCGACGATGCGGCCTCGCGGCCGCTGCGGGCCGCCGTCGAGAGCGGACAGGTGAACGCGCTGCGCAGCGGGGACAGCGTCGACGAACTCACCCAGGTGATCATGCGCGAGCAGTTCGAACTCGCGACCGAGGCGCGCTTCGGCATCCTGCGCGACTGGGACCGGCTCGCCACACCCGTCGAGCGTGTCTTCGCGGCGCCCATCGCGTGCAGCGACCGCGACGACCAGAAGTTCCTCGACCTCGCCTACACGGCGCGCGCCGACTGGCTCGTCACCAAGGACAAGGCCCTGCTGAAGCTCGCGCGCCGGGCGCGCCGGGACGGGCTGCGGATCCTCAGTCCGGTCGCCGCGCGCGCGGAGCTCGGGACGGCCGTCACGTGAAGCCGCGTTCGCGCGCGATGGTCTTCACCGCGGCCCATGCGCCGCTCGCGCTCGTCGAGCGCGAGGTGCCTGCACCGGGCCCGCACGAGGTCCTGGTGCGGGTCGACGCCTGCGGCGTCTGCCGCACCGACCTGCACATCGTCGACGGCGAGTTGAAGCAGCCCCGCGTGCCGCTGGTCCCAGGCCATGAAGTCGTCGGCCGCGTCGAAGCGCTCGGGACCGGGCTCACGTCATTCGCCATCGGCGACCGCGTCGGCATCCCGTGGCTCGGCGCCACCTGCGGCGCCTGCCCGTACTGCCGCGAGCATCACGAGAACCTGTGCGACGCGCCGCAGTTCACCGGCTACACGCGCGACGGCGGCTACGCCGATCACGTCGTCGCGCGCGCCGACTACTGCTTCCGCCTGCCCGAGGCGTTCGACGCCGTGCACGCCGCGCCGCTGCTGTGCGCCGGGCTGATCGGATACCGCGCGCTCGCGATGGCGGGCGACGCCCCAAGGCTGGCGATCTACGGCTTCGGCGCGGCGGCGCACCTCATCGCGCAGGTCGCGGTGTGGCAGAAGCGCGAGGTCTACGCCTTCACGAAACCGGGCGACTGCGAGGGGCAGGCGTTCGCGCGCTCCCTCGGCTGCGCTTGGGCTGGCGACTCAGACGCTGCACCGCCGGAGCCGTTCGACGCCGCGCTGATCTTCGCCCCGGTCGGAGCGCTCGTTCCCGCCGCGTTGCGCCACACCCGCAAGGGCGGCGTCGTGGTGTGCGCCGGCATCCACATGAGCGACATCCCCGTGTTTCCGTACGAGATCCTGTGGGGCGAACGCATCGTGCGCTCGGTCGCCAACCTCACTCGCCGCGACGGCGAGGAGTTCCTCGCGCTCGCCGCGCAGGTGCCGGTCCGCACCACCGTCGAGGTCTTCCCGCTGGCTGAAGCCAACGCCGCGCTCGATGCCGTGCGCAAAGGCCGCGTGCACGGCGCCGCGGTGCTCGACTGCCGCGGGCCCGCCTGACGCCTGATCTCACCGCGCGGAGCCACTCACTCCGGCACAGGCGCAACCCGGGGGCCGAGCAGCAGGTGGCGCAGGGCGCGCGCGTCGTCGAGCGCGTGGTGACGCCGCAAGCTGAGCGCCTCGGTCGCCTGGTCGAGTTCCTCGTACGCCACCGTCACGCGCTTCCAATCGACCCCCGCCGGAAGATCCTCGCTGCCGAGCAACTCGGCGATCGCCCAGCGATCGAACCCCGAGTCGCTGATGATGGTCGTCGGCGCCCGTCCGGCTCGTTCGTCGAGCCATGCGGCAAAGGCCTCGGCGCCCATCTCCATCGGCACCGCGTCCCCATCCAGCAGCGGCAGCACGACCTCGCGGACGAACTCGCTGGTTCGATCCGGACTCCAGCCACGCAGTTCCGCGTAGAACGCCGTCGCGTCGGTCGCCACCGCACCGATGCTGATCAGTTCGGGCTGGTGCAGCCTCGTGAACTCGCTGTCGATGAAGACATACGTCCGTCCGTCCTCGCGCCGCAGGGTGGACGATGGCACGGGCAGGACGCGGAACAGCGGCACCTCGTCCGCGCAATCGCCCGGCGGCAGCCTCAGCTTCGCAACCACTTCCCGCGCCGGCGCATCGGACTCGCGGAAGCCCGCGCGCCGCAGCGCGCGCAGCGCGTGCACGTTGCGGCGCGACGGTCGGGCGAGAAAGCGGTTGACGCCGTAGCTGGCCTGCAGCCACCCGGTCAGCACGGTCAGCGTCTGCGACGCGATGCCGCGCCCCGCGTGCTTTGATCCGGCGAGCCAGATGTCGAGTTCGACGACGTCCTTCAGCAGGTCGATCGGCCCGTGCGCCACGCAGCCGACGTCCTCGTCGCCGACGTCGATCACGAACATCCGACCCGAATAAGGACGCGTGCCATCGAAGAACGAATTGACGTAGCGCGCCGCGAACGTCTCGGGCGTGGGCACCTCGCGCTCGGCAAAGAGCGGACCGTACGACTGCGGCGTGAGGTCCGACTGCACGAGCCACTCGTACGCCCGGGGCCGATCCTCGAGGCGGGCGCGCCGGATCGACACGCGGGAACCGGTGGCGACCGTCATGTTCGCTGCAGGTGCCGCCACACCGGATCGAGCATCGCCGCTCCGAGCCGCTGGCTGCGCGCGGCGCTCCAGCCAAAGCGCGGATCCGGCGCGTTGGCGTTGTCCTTGAAGGGCATCTCCAGGGTCAGGGAGAGGCAACCGTAAGCGTGGCCGATGTACTTCGACGCGAGCTTCAGGACGTCGTCCTTGTACTTGCCCGGCGAGTAGCCGTGCGCGGTCTGGAAGTCCGGGCTCGCGCCGGCGAAGTCGGCCGCGAAGCGGTCCTGCTCGGCCCGCTGGCGCTCGCTGAAGTTCGGCAGCATCTCGCACCCGGCGACGAACACGTAGGGCAGGTTCTCGTCGCCGTGGATGTCGAAGAACGCGGCGCATCCCGTGGAATGGATCGCGTCGCGCACGGCCGCCACCTCCGGGCTGCGCTCCACGGTGGGTTCGAGCCACTCGCGGTTCAGGTTGGCGCCGGCGGCGTTGGTGCGCAGGTTGCCGAGCACGGAACCGTCCGGATTCATGTTCGGGACGACGTGAAAGGTCGCCTGCCGGCGCAGCGCGCGCCCGATCGGGTCGGCCTCGTCGAGCAGGCGCGCCAGCAGCCCCTCGATGAACCACTCGGCCATCGTCTCGCCCGGATGCTGGCGTCCGATGATCCAGACCGGCTGCGCCCCCTCGCCCACCACCAGCGCGTCGACGTCGCGCCCCTGCACGGTCGACCCGAGGCGGCGCGACGCCGCGCCGCGCGCGCAACTGTCGGCAAGCAGCGCCAGATGACGCTCCCACGAGTACGGCTCGAAGTAGGCGACGTACGTCGGCCCGCGCGCGGGGGCAAGCTCGATCGTCATCACTTCGCCGTCGAACGCGGTCGGGACGCGCTCCCAGCGCCGGCGGTCCCAGCTCGCCACCGCGCGGTAGTCGCGCCACCCGCCCGCATAAGTGGTCCGGCCCGCGTTGACGATGCGCAGCCGCGCTCCGTCTCGCTCCGCGCCGCTGACGCGGAAGTGAAACCACTGCAGGAACTCGCTGCGCGTCCCGTCGGCCGCGAGATCGTGGCGAATCGCGAGATCGGCCCGATCACCGTCCAGCGCGACGACCTCGATCGAACCGCCGTCGAACGCGCTGCTGATTGCGATCGTCATGGCGTCGGGCGCCCCGGCTCTGGCAGCCGGCCGTGATGCGTCGGCGCGCTGCGGAACGTCGGGTCGAGCGCGGCGTCGTTGATGCGCTTCATGTTGGAGGTCGGGACTGGATTGCGAAAGTATAATTTGCCGTCTCGCACAGCCCCGCTTTCCACCCGAATCATCGTCTTGAACGAACGCGCGTCACCGTCCGTGTCTGCCGCCCGGATCGCATCGAGCAAGCTGCCGCGCGTCGGCACGACCATCTTCACGGTGATGTCGCACCTCGCCATCAAGCACGGCGCGGTCAACCTCGGCCAGGGATTCCCGGACTTCGACTGCGACGAGCGGCTCCAGGCCCGGCTGGCCGAGGCGGTGCGCACCGGTCACAACCAGTACGCGCCGATGACCGGCGTCGCGGCGCTGCGCGAAGCGATCGCCCGCAAGAACGCGGCGCTGTACGGCCACCGCCACGACGCCGACGCCGAGATCACGATCACGGCCGGCGCGACGCAGGCCATCATGACGGCCGTGCTCGCGCTGGTGCAGCCGGGCGACGAGGTCATCGTGCTGGAGCCGGCCTACGACAGCTACGTGCCGTCGATCGAACTCGCCGGCGGGCGACCGGTCTTCGTTCCGCTGGATGCCGCGCGCGGCTACGCGCCCGACTGGGACCGCGTCCGCGCCGCGATCACCGCCAGGACGCGGCTGCTGATGATCAACTTTCCGCACAACCCCACGGGGCGCGTGCTCGACGATGCCGATCTCGCCGCGCTCGAGCGCATCGTGGCCGAGACCGGCGTGCTGCTGCTGTCCGACGAGGTCTACGAGCACATCGTGTTCGACGGCGTCGCGCACCGCTCGGTGATGCGCTCGCCGCTGCTCGCGTCCCGCAGCGTCGTCATCTCGAGCTTCGGCAAGACGTTCCACACGACCGGCTGGAAGGTGGGATACGCGTGCGCGCCGAAGGAACTCACCGCGGAGTTCCGCAAGGTGCACCAGTTCATGGTGTTCGCGGTCAACACGCCGGCGCAGCATGCCTTCGCCGCGTATCTCGACGACCCGGCCCCGTACCTCACGCTGCCCGCGTTCTACCAGGCCAAGCGCGACCGCTTCGTCGCGGGTCTGAGAGACACGCCGTTCAAGGTCCTGCCCTGCCCCGGCACCTATTTCCTGCTGGCGGACTACAGTGCGGTCTCCAGCCTGCCTGAAGCGGAGTTCGCGCAGAAGATGATCGTCGACTACGGTGTGGCGGTGATCCCGGTGTCGGTGTTCTACGACCGGCCGGTCGAGAACCGGGTGATCCGCTTCTGCTTCGCGAAGAGGGACGAGACTCTGCGGACGGCCCTGGAGCGCCTGCAGCGCGGGACACCGGCATGACGACGATGCCCGCCGCGGATGCGGCGGGGCGCGACGGCGCCCTCGAGAACATCAACGTCGTCGGCCTGGACTCGATGCCGACGCCCTCCGACGTGCACGCGGCGGCGCCAGTCACGCCCGCGGCCGCCCGCACGGTCGAGGCCGGCCGGGCCACGCTGCGCGCGATCCTCGAGCGGCGCGACCCGCGGCCGTTCATCGTGGTCGGGCCCTGCTCGATCCACGATCCGGTGGCCGCGCTCGACTATGCGGCGCGGCTGGAGGCGCTCGCCGAGGAAGTCGCGCCGCAGCTCTTCATCGTGATGCGCGTGTACTTCGAGAAGCCGCGCACGTCGACCGGCTGGAAGGGCTACGTCAACGATCCTCGGATGGACGACTCCTTCCACATCGAGGAAGGCATCACGGCCGCGCGCCGCCTGCTGGTCCAGCTCGCCGAGCTGGGCCTGCCTACCGGCTCCGAAGCACTCGATCCGCTGTCGCCGCAGTACCTCGCCGACCTGATCAGCTGGTACGCGATCGGCGCGCGCACGACCGAGTCGCAGACGCACCGCGAGATGGCGAGCGGACTGTCGACCCCGGTGGGTTTCAAGAACGGCACGGACGGCGGGCTCGACGTCGCGGTCAATGCGATCCAGTCCGCGGCCCATCCGCACAGCTTCCTCGGCATCAACGCCGACGGGCGCACGGCGATCGTCCGCACGCGCGGCAATGAGTACGGGCACCTCGTGCTGCGCGGCGGCGGCGGCCGTCCCAACTACGACACGGTCAGCGTGAAGCTCGCTGAGCGGGCGCTGCACAAGGCGAAGCTGCCGGCCAGCATCGTCGTCGACTGCTCGCACGCGAACTCGCTGAAGGATCCGTCGCTGCAGCCGCTCGTCGTGATGGACTGCGTGCACCAGATGAAGGAAGGGTCGCAGGCGATCGTCGGCATGATGATCGAGAGCCACCTGCATGCCGGCAACCAGCCGATCCCCGCCGACCTCGCGCAGCTGAAGTACGGGGTGTCGGTGACCGACGCCTGCATCGACTGGGAGACCACGCGCAGCGTGCTCCTGCGCGCGCGCGATGAGCTCGCGCCGGTGATCGAGGCCAGGCGCCGCGCCTAAGGCGACGGCTGCTCGTCGGCCGCCGGAGGCAGCAGCTGGACCGACTGGTCGACCGGCAACGCCTCCACCGTCTTGAGCGCGCGATCCATCTGGCGCGTGCGGGTCTCCGCCTTCTCGATCGTGTTGGACGCCGCCTGCAGCTGGTCCTTGACCCGCGCCAGCACCTCGCCGAACTTGCCGAACTCGGTCTTGACGGCGCCCAGCACCTGCCACACCTCGGCCGAGCGCTGCTCGATCGCGATGGTCCGGAAGCCCATCTGCAGGCTGTTGAGGATGGCGGCCAGCGTCGTCGGGCCGGTCACCACCACGCGCTGCTCGCGCTGCAGGTTGTCGACCAGGCCGGGGCGGCGCAGCACCTCCGCGTACAGCCCCTCGGTCGGCAGGAACAGCAGCGCGTAGTCGGTCGTGTGCGGCGGCTCGATGTACTTCTCCCGGATCCGGCGCGCCTCGAGCTTGATGCGGTTCTCGAGCGCGCGGCCCGCCTCCTCGACGGCCGGCAGATCGACGCGCTCCTGGGCCTGGTGCAGGCGCTCGTAGTCCTCGATCGGGAACTTGGCGTCGATCGGCATCCAGCACGGCTGGCCGCGGCCGGGCAGCTTGATCGCGAACTCGACGCGGTCCTTCGAGCCGGGCCGGGTCGCGACGTTCACGTCGTATTGCTCCTTCGTCAGCATCTGCTCCAGCAGCGCGCCCAGCTGCACCTCGCCGAAGCCGCCGCGCGTCTTCACGTTCGTCAGCACGCGCTTGAGGTCGCCCACGCCAGCCGCCAGCGTCTGCATCTCGCCCAGCCCCTTGTGCACCTGCTCCAGCCGGTCCGACACGAGGCGGAACGACTCGCCGAGGCGCGCCTCGAGCGTGCTCTGCAATTTCTCCTCGACCGTGGCCCGCATCTGGTCGAGCTTGGTCTCGTTGCCCTGCTGCAGCGTCAGGAGCTGTGTCTGCAGCGTGCCGCGCACCTCGGCGAGGTTGTTCTGGATGCCGCGGCTCATGTCGGCGAGCTGCTGCTGCATCAGCGCCGAGAAGTCCTTCAGCTGCTTCGCGCCCTCCTCCCGGTTGGCGCGCGCCGCCGCGTCGGCCGCCTCGCTCACTTTCGCGACCTGCTCGCCGAAGCCGAGCAATTGCTGGCCCTGCAAGCCGGCCACGCCGTTCATCTGCTGCGTCAGTCCGGACTGGACCTCGGCAAGCCGGGCGCTCACGTCGACGCGGACCTGCGCGGAAGCGCTCTCGACCGCCGCGCGCAGCTCGCGCTCGAGCCGCTCGTTGTCCTGCGCGAGCGCGGCGAGGCGCGCATCGAGTTCCGGCGTGCGGTCGCGGCGCACCGCGACGACCAGCGCAACCAGTGCGAACAGCGCGATCAGCAGCGCCGCGCCAAGGGCGGCCAAGAGAAGCATCGTTTCAGTCATGCGGTCGATGATACGGGCGCACGAGGCTCGGGCGACGAGCCACGACCGGCGCCGCTCGCCCGGGTCGACGCGACCGCGCCGGCGTCAGCCGGCCTGGTTCCGCATCCAGTCGGCGGTCTGGAAGAAGGACTGCAGCAGCCGCGCGCGCAGGCTCTCCTCCACGCCACACTCGAGCATCGCCTGGTTCATGCACGCGAGCCACTGGTCACGCTCGCGGATGCCGATGGCGAACGGCATGTGGCGGGCCCGCAGGCGCGGGTGGCCGAAGCGCTCGATGTACAGATCGGGCCCGCCCAGCCAGCCGCTCAGGAACCAGTACAGCTTGTCGCGCGCATCGGTGAGGTCGGAGCCGTGCGCGCGGCGCAGGTCCGCGTACGCCGGCTCGAGGTCCATCAGGTCGTAGAACCGGTCGACGAGTGCCCGCACGGCGGCATCGCCGCCCAGGCGCTCGTACGGCTTGGTGGCGGGTGTCACCTGGTTCACGGTGTTCCCTTGGGCCGCACCGCGGTCGTCGCCAGCAGCGCCGCGAGCCCGCGGAAGAAGCGCGGATGTGCGGCGGCGCCGCGCGCATAGGACGCTTCCTGCGCCGCTCCCTTAGCGAGCAGCATGGCGCCGAGCGCGACGCGTTCCGCGCGCGGCCAGGACGACCAGCCCGGAAGCGCCGCGACGAGCGGCGCGAGTCGTTCGAACGCCGATCGCTCGGGCGCGGCGCGTCGATTCAGTTGCACGCCGCACCACCGCGCGACCTCGGCGGCCAGCGCCCGCGCGCCACCTTGTCGTGACCAGTGCGGCTGGACGGACAGCTGCCGCGCCACCGCCGTTCCGAGGCGGTCGAGCGAGGACTCTTCGAAGGCGTCGGCGTCGTCCCAGTCGGGCAGGTCGAGCACGAGGTCACCGCGCGCGAGTTGCCGCAGCGTCGCCGCCGGGCTGCGCCCGCCGCTGGCCTGCAGCCGCGTCGCTTCGGCTTGCGCGAGCCGCTGGTTCGCCGCCGAGGTCGGACGGAACCCGAGTCGGTAGTAGAACCAGTAGGCGCCGCTCGCGATCGCCTCCGCATTGCCGGCGCCGAACTGGTAGCCGTTGATGATGAAGCGACGCACGCCGAACAGGCTGCGGAATGCGCGCAGCGTCTGCGCCCAGAGGTACGTCGCCTCGCTGCCACGGAAGGGATCGAACACGTTGATGCCCGTATTGGCCTGCCTGGACAAGGGCGAAACACCGCCGTATCCGATCGGCACGCCGTTGGACAGCAGGACATAGCCGTAATTGGCCTCGAGCAGCAGGCGCTGCGCCGGCAGCACGCCGATCACCGCCAGTTGCACACCGTCACCGAGGTCAGCCAGGTAGACCTCGTCCGGGTTGGCCTGGTTCATCGCGTGCACTTCACGGCAGCGCGCCGCCAGCGCCGAGCGGGCCACGTCGATGGTGCGAGCGGCGCGCCGGCGCGGCAGCCGCTCGATCGCGTCGAGCGGCGCCATGACGTGGCGCGCGAGCGGAACGGACAAGCGGCGCATGGCGGTGCGCAACACAGCCGCGCGCACCTCGATCCGGTTCAGCGTCACGCTCCGCGCGGAATCGCCTAGCCGCCACCGGACCGGCACCTCCGCCTGGTCCCACGCCGCCGCGAAGCCGCGTCGCTCCGACGCCGGCAAGGACGCGCCGGCCTTCAGCAGCCACTGCAACGTCGAGGCGGCGTCGCGCCGCTGCGCGAGCGCCACCCAGCGGCGCGTCGGCAACTCGACGCCGCACGACTCGCGCTCGACGTCGGTCAGGACCCGTGCGATCAGCTCATCGAGCCGCGCCGGGTCCTCGACACCGGACCAGTCGAGTTCGATCGCGGCGGGATCGTCCGCGCAGATCAGCGCCGCGATCGGGTGCGCAATCGCGTAGCGCGACACGCTGCCGGCGATCCCGGTGTTCGCGAACGCCGCGCGCGCGGCCGCACCGAGCGAAGCTATCCGCCGGGAAATGCCTCTCAGCTGTTCGATGGCCCGGGCCCGCACCTGCTCCGAACCGGGGAACGCAACGAGGAACAGCAAGTCCTCGTGATAGGCCGAAAGCAGCAGCGGGCTCCGCAGCTCCAGCGCGGCCAGCGCGGCGAGCAGGCGTTCCTTGCCGGCCTCCGCGGCCGCGCCGTACGTCGAGCGAACCCGGCGCAGTTCGCGCTGCAGCGCGGCGGCGGACGTCATGGCCACTGCGGACCGGACGAGGCAGCGAGCATTGGTCGCGTGCGATGCGCTGTCGATCCGACCGATCAGGCCTCGCGCAGCGTCGCGAGCGGCGGCGTGTTCAGCACGCCGCGCAGGCCGAACCAGCCGCCGACGAGCGCCGCCAGAGCCCCGCCGCCGATGCCGGACACGAACACCCAGGGCGACACGACATAATCGAACTCGAACGCGTAGCGCGCCAGCGCCCAGCCGATGCCGCTCGCGCCGGCCGCTGCCAGGAAGCCGGCCAGTCCGCCGATGCAGATCATCTCGGCCACCTGCGCCCGCGACAGCTGCTGCCGCGAGGCTCCAAGCGCTCGCAGCAGTCCCGCTTCACGCACCCGCTCGTCGCGGCTCGACGCCAGCGCGGCGTAGAGCACGAGCACCCCGGCCGCCAGCGTGAACACGAACAGGAACTCCACGGCGGCGACGACCTGGTCGATCACCGCCTGCACCTGGCGGAACACGGCGGTCGTGTCGACCACGGTGAGGTTCGGAAACTCCCGCAGCAGTTCGCCCGAGAACGCGGCGCGCGCGGCCGGCAGGTGGAACGCCGTGATGAAGCTCGCCGGTTTGTCGGCGAGCAGCGACGGCGGCATGATCACGAAGAAGTTGGCGCGCATCGAGTCCCAGTTCACCTTGCGCAGGCTCGTGATGCGCGCGGTGACGCGCTGCCCGACGATATCGAACGTCATCGCGTCGCCGATCGCGAGGCCGAGCGCGTCGGCAATGCCCACCTCGATCGACAGTTCGTCGCTGCCATCCTTGAACCAGCGACCGGCCGTGATCGGGTTGTGCGTCGGCGCTTCCGTCGCATACGACAGGTTGAACTCGCGATCGACCAAGCGCTGGGCGCGATCGCCGGTGAAGTTTTCGGGCCCGACCGGCCGGCCATTCACCTCGACCAGCCGGCCGCGCACCATCGGGTTGATCGACGCGTCGACGCCGGCCGCGCGCAGCCGCTCGCCCAGCGCCTCGACCTGGTCGGGCTGGATGTTGACGATGAACCGGTTGGGCGCGTCGGGCGGCGCGGAGCCGCGCCAGGCGTCGACGAGGTCGGTGCGCGTGACGGTCAGCAGCAGCAGCGCCATCAGGCCCACGGCCAGCGAGACCAGCTGCACCACGGTGGCCGCCGGCCGCCGCTGCACCGCCGCCAGCGCGAACCGCCAGGAGATGCCCAGCTTGCCGGTCATGGCCCGCAGCGGCCTGAGCAGCTGCAGCGCGAGCCACGCGACGAGCGCGAACACCACCAGTCCGATCGCGAATCCGCCCGCGGTCAGCGCGCCGATCTTCACGTCGTCCGCCGACCACAGCAGCAGCGCGAAGAACCCGACCAGCCCGACGAGGTAACCGAGCGCCGCGCGGCCGGTCGGCAGCCCGATGTCCTTGCGCAGCACGCGCAACGGCGGCACCTGACGCAGTTGTGCGAGCGGCGGCAGCGCGAAACCGAGCAGCAGCACCAGTCCGCACGCGAAGCCCTGCACCGCGGGCAGCAGCGACGGCAGCGGCAGCGTGGTGCTGATCAGCGATCCCAGCAACGCGAGCAGGCCGAAGTGGAACGCATAGCCGGCCAGCATCCCCACCACGCACGCCGCCAGGCCGACCAGGAGGAACTCCAGCGCGAACAACCGGAAGATGTCCGCCTGCGCGAGGCCGAGGCAACGCATCATGGCGCACGAGTCGAGGTGCCGCAGCGAGAACCGGCGCGCCCCTGCCGCCACGGCCACCGCGGCGATCATCGCCGCGAGCAGCGCGACGAGCGCGAGGAAGCGCTGCGCGCGTTCGAGCGTGCGCTGCATCTCCGGGCGTCCGCCCTCGAGGCTTTCGAGCCGCTGGCCGCGCGCCAGTTGCCTCTCCAGCCCCGCCCCGAACGCGCGGACAGCCTCGCGCTCGCCCGCCATCAGCAGGCGATACGTGACGCGGCTGCCGGTGGCGATCAGCTGGGTCGCCGGCAGGTCCGCGAGGTTCAGCATCACGCGCGGCGCGAAGTTGATGAACTGCGCGCCGAGGTCCGGCTCGACCGCGATGACCCGCGCGATGCGGAACGAGGACTCGCCCAGCTTGATGCGGTCGCCGACGCTCGCGCCGATCGACTGCAGCAGTTGCGTGTCGACCCAGACTTCACCCTGCACCGGCACGTCCGCGGCCGGTGCATCGTCGGCGCCCGGCGCGTCGCTGACGCGCAGCCGCCCACGCAGCGGGTAGCCAGCCGAGACGGCCTTCACGGCGGCAAGCGCGTTGCGATCCCGCTCCTTCTCGCTCAGCGCCATGCTGGGAAAGACGACCGTGTCCGCGGTCTGCAGGCCCGCGGCCCGCGCCCGCCCGGCGAGCGCGGCGTCGATCGGCGAGTCCGAACTCAGCACGAGGTCGGCGCCGAGCAACTGCGAGGCATCCCGCTCCAGTCCAAGCCGGATGCGATCGACCAGGAAGCCGACGCTGGTGACCGCGGCCACGGCCGTCACCAGGGCCGCGGCGAGCAGCCGCAGCTCGCCGGCGCGCCAGTCGCGCGCGGTCATGCGCAAGGCCTGTCGAAACAGGTGGGACCAGGTCATCGGGGAATTGGCGTTCGGAGGGCGCGGGAAGTATGACATCCGCCAGGACAGCCGGTTTCGCGCGCGGTCCCGGGGTTACCCGCTCGCGGTCGCCCGAGCGCGGTGCGGCCCGACAGGCCGTTGCGCCCTCAGGCCGTCACCGCGAAGCCGCCGCAAGCTCGGCGCGCGTCGGCGCGAGCGTGGCGGCCTGGACGCCGAGGTCGGCGATGTCTGACGGCACCGGATCGCCCTCGAACAGCGCGGCCGCCATGCGCGACACGGCCGGCGCGGTCTGGATGCCGTGACCGCCCTGGCCGGCCAGCCAGAAGAAGTGCGGCACGCGTGGATCGAAGCCGACCACGAGCAGCCGGTCGTCGACGAACGAACGCAGCCCCGCCCAGCGCGCGACGATGCGCGGCACCTGCAACGTCGTCGCCCGGCTCAGCCGGTCCACGACCACGGCGATGTCGTATTCGTCGGGTTGCGCGTCGCACGGCGCCGACGGCGTCTCGTCGGCCGGCGAGGCGAGGATCCGGCCCGCGTCGGGCTTGAAGTACCACTGCTCGTCGATGTCGAACACCGCGGGCCAGTGGCCGATGTCCACGCCGGCCGGCGGGTCGAACGTGATCGCCGTGCGACGCATCGGCACCAGGCCGATCGGCTTCGCGCCCGCGAGCTTGCCGATCTCGTCGGCCCACGCGCCGGCGGCGTTGACCAGCCGGGCGGCGCGGAACTCGCCGGCGGCGGTGGATGCGTGCCACGCGCCACCGGCCCATTCGAGCGCCCGCACCTCGGCGTCGTTCACGAGCCTGCCGCCGCGCGCGGCGAACAGCCGCAGGTAGCCCCGGTGCAGCGCGTCGACGTCGATGTCCATCGCGTCGGGCTCGAGCAGGCCAGCCGCCACGCGGCCGGGAGCGAAGCACCCGACCTGCGCCCGCACTTCGTCTTCGGTCAACCACGCGAGATTGCCCACGAGGCCGGCGCAGTCGTCGGCGGTCTGGCGCAGCTTCGGCACCTGCGAGTCGGTGGCGACCAGCAGCGTTCCGCGCGGCGCCAGCAGCGGCGTCGGCGCGAATCCGGCCGGCGGCTGTTGCAGGAATGCCCGGCTCGCGTGCGACAGCGCGCGCTTCACCTCGCTGCCGTAGGTCTCGGTGAACAGCGCGGCCGAGCGGCCGGTCGTGTGGTAGCCGGGCTGGCGCTCGCGTTCGAGCAGCAGCACGCGCGAGCCGGCGGCGATCTCCGCGGCAATGGACGCGCCGGCGATGCCGGCGCCGATGACGATGACGTCGGCGGCTTCGATCGGGGGCATGGCGCCGAGCTTACTTGCCGCCGACCGGAACCTTCCCGACCACGCCTTCGACGTAGTAGTCCATCTTCGACAACTGCTCGTCGCTCAGCGCGCCGCTCTCTACGACGACCTTGCCGTCGTTCGAGCGGACCGGGCCGGTGAAGGGATGGAAGGCGCCCTTGCGCAGCTCGTCCTCGCGCGCCTTCACCGCGTCCACCAAGTCCGTCGGCAACTTGTCCGACAGGCCTTCGAGCTTGATCATGCCTTCGCGGATGCCGCCCCACACCGGCTCGACCTTCCAGGACCCATCGAGGGCGGCCCGCGCGCGCCGCGTGTAGTAGTCACCCCAGTGGTGCGTGACGGCGGCCAGTTGCGCGTTCGGACCGAACTTGGCCATGTTGGAGTGGTAGGCGACGGCCATCCGGCCCTTCTCCTCGGCGGCGGCGACGGTCGCCGTCGAGTCCGTGTGGTGCGTCACGACGTCGGCGCCCTGCCCCATCAGCGCGCTGGCCGCGTCGCGCTCCTTGCCCGGGTCGTACCAGGTGTTGACCCACACCACGCGCACCTGCGCCTTCGGGTTCACGCTGCGCGCGCCGAGCGCGAACGCGTTGATTCCCTGCAGCACTTCGGGAATCGGGAATGCAGCGACGTAGCCGAGCGTGTTCGTCTTCGTCATCCGGCCGGCGATCATGCCGGCGAGGTAGCGGCCTTCGTAGAAGCGGGCGTTGTACGTGTTGACGTTCGCGCCGGTCTTGTAGCCGGTGGCGTGCTCGAACTTCACGTCCTTGAACTCCTCGGCCACCTTCAGCGTGGGGTTCATGAAGCCGAACGAGGTCGTGAAGATCAGCTTGTGGCCCTGCTGCGCAAGGTCGCGGATCACGCGCTCCGCGTCGGCGCCTTCCGGCACCTTCTCGACGAAGGTCGACGTCACCTTGTCGCCGAGCGCCGTGAGCATCTCGCCGCGACCCAGGTGGTGCTGAGACGTCCAGCCGGCGTCGCCGACCGGGCTGACGTACACGAACCCGACCTTCAGCGGTTCCGCCGCCGCGGGCGCCGCGACGGCCTTCGGCGCTTCGGCCTTCGGTGCGGGCGGTGCTTCCTGCTTGCCGCAGGCGGCCGCGAGCGCGGCGATCAACGTCATGGCAACGAGTCTGGCGGAGGCGCGCATCGGTTTTCCCGTGATCGATGGTCTTCTGAAGCGCGAAATTCTACGTGAGCGTGATCCCGCATCGCGGCGGCCTCGCCCGTTCGGGCTTACATTGCGGACCACGCTGCCGGCCCACCAGAACTTCACACGGGGAAACTCACTCATGGCGACGTCCGCGCTGACCGACCTCGA
>JBFZCF010000019.1:0-17066 GCA_041308065.1 Burkholderiales bacterium | reverse complement strand
GGACCGGCCGTTCAAGCTGCCGGCGGCGATGGTGCTCGGCGAGAGGCTCGCGGGCGTTCCCGACGTGCCGGTCGCGCTCGACGCCGTTGACCGTGCCGCAACGTGGCGCGAGATCCGCTACGAGGAGTCCGGCGACGTCGGCGTGCTGCGCTTTCCCTTCTACAACGGCGCGATGTCGACGTCGCAGTGCGAGCGACTCACCGCCGCGTATCGCCACGCCTGCGGCCGGCCCGTGAAAGTCATCGTGCTCGCCGGCGGCGCCGACTTCTGGTCCAACGGCATCCACCTCAACGTGATCGAAGCGTCGGCGCAGGCGGCCGAGGAATCCTGGCGCAACATCAACGCGATCGACGACCTCGCCCACGCGATCCTGACCACCACGTCGCACCTCACGATTTCCGCGCTGCAGGGCAACGCCGGCGCCGGCGGAGTCTTCCTCGCGCTCGCGGCCGACCGCGTCGTCGCCCGCTCGGGCGTGGTGCTGAACCCGCACTACAAGGGCATGGGCAACCTGTACGGATCCGAGTACTGGACCTACCTGCTGCCGCAGCGGGTCGGCGCCGACGGCGCGAAGCGCCTCACCGAAGCGCGCCTGCCGCTCGGCACCAGCGCCGCACGGGCCATCGGGCTGATCGACGCGCACGATGGCGGCTCGCCGGCGGCCTTCCTCGCCGGGACGATCGCCAAGGCACAGGACCTGGCGGACGCCGGCTTCGAGCAGCGGCTGGCCGACAAACGGGCACGGCGCGCCGCCGACGAAGCGTTGAAGCCGCTGGCCGCCTACCGTGCGGAAGAACTGGAGCGCATGCGGCTCAACTTCTTCGGGTTCGATCCCAGTTATCACGTGGCGCGTTACAACTTCGTGCGCAAGGTGCCCAAGTCGCGCACGCCGCTGTACCTCGCCCGGCACCGCGCGCGGCAGCCCGCCGGCGAGCGCGCGCAGGGTTGATCCAGCCGGCAAGCGGACGCCCGCTGGCAGGGGGTCCGGTTGCTCTGCCGCAAGCGAAGGCCGTGCCCGCCCGCTTATAAAGGGGCTCGGGGTCGCGCCGGCCGACCGGTGCCGGCCGCGATACCTTGAAGCAGCGCACATGGACACGACCGACACCTCGCGGGTGGACCAGGCGATCGTGCAGGTGCTCCACGCGGAGCAATCAGCGCGCGAAGCCGTCGCGCAATGTGCGGTGGACGCCGAACGCGTGCGCCAGGACGCCAAGGCGCGGGCGCGGGCGATCGCGGAGCGCGCCGCCGAACGCGTTGCGCGCGCGCACCAGTGGACCGAGGCCGCACTGCGGTCCGAGATCGAGCGGCTCAACCGCCAACGCGCCGCCTTGCAGCAACCCGCCCCGCCTGATCCGGACGAACCGGTGCGCGTGGCGCGGGCGCTCGACCGCCTGAGCGCGGAACTGACCGGTGGCAGCGAATGATCAGCGGGCTGACGTTCGATTACGCGCACGCGCGCGTGGCGGCCCGACTGGCCCAGCGACCCGACGAGCGGCTGTGGACCCAGTTGCGCTCGTCGCGCAGCGTCCCGGCGCTGCTGGAAGCGGTGCGCGCGTCGAGCGCGGCGTCCACCGTCAGTGGCGTTCCGCTCACCGGCGACGCCGACGCCATCGAACTCGCGTTCCGCCAGCAACTGCGCACCCGCATCGTCGAGGTCGCCGGCTGGTCGCCCGCGGCGTGGCGAGCGCCGCTGCTGTACACGCGGCACCTGATCGACCTTCCCGCGCTGCTGCATCTGCTCGACAACGAGCCGCCGCCGCGCTGGATCGCGGCCGACCCCGCGCTGTCACCCTATGCGCTCGCGACGCCCGCGCAGCGCCGTGCCGCGCTGGCCGACGGTCCGCTCGGTCCCCTGGTGGCCGCAGCGGAGCGAAGCGCGGAAGGGCGCGGCCCCGTCGAGCCGATCGCACGCGCCCTGCGCCGGCTGCGCGCCGGCGGGACGCTGCACCGCCTGCTGGCTGCGTGGGAGACGGAGTGGCGTCGGCTCTGGCCTGCCCTCGACGACGAAGGGCGGCTGCTCCTCGACGGCGTCGTCGAGCACGTCCGGTCGCACCTGCTGCGCTTTGCCGCGCTTCCCGTCGACGACGCCGCCAGCGCACGGCAGGCCCTCGGCGCCAGGCTTGCGACGGCTGTCCGTCGGAGCGCGTCCCAGCCCGCGGCGCTGTTCGCTTACCTCGCGTTGTTTGCGGTCGATCTCGAGCGCCTGCGCGGCGAGTTCATGCTGCGCGCCCGGCCGGTCGGGAGCCCTGCATGATCCGACCGCAGCCGTGCGCGTGGTTCGAGATCATGGTCGGGCGCGACGACGCGTTCATCGCACTCGAAGCGCTCGCAGCCGCCGGTTGCATCGAAGTCGAGTGGCACCAGACCGAAGCGCCCGGCGCCGGCATGCCGCAGGACCTCCTGAAGGACTTCAACGCGCTGGCGCGCAAGTACCGTCCCTACTGGCCCCGCGCCGCGTCCGCGCTCGCCGCCGAGCGGCGCGCCCCGGCGGATGCGCTGGCCGACGGCGTGCGCACGGCGCGCGCGTGGGCGGTCGATGCCGACACGGTAATCGCGCGCCTGCAGGGCGCCGAAGCCGAAGCGGCTGAGCTCGAACTGGCCGCCGCCGCCCTGCGCGAGATGGCCGAGAGCCACATCGACTTCGCGGCGCTGGCGCGCGCCGACCACGGGGTCACGGCCGCCCTGTTCGCGCTGCCCCAGGGCGTCGAGATCGAGTTGCCGCAGGACACGATCACGCGCTTTGCCGACCTGGCCAGCGAACGGCTGCTGCTGGCGATTGGCGCGCCCGAGGACATCGAGGCCATCGGCCGCGCGGTGGCCGAAGTCAACGGCCGCCGCGCCCGCTTCCCCGACTGGCTGCAGCCGAGCGCGACCGCCAACCTATCGCTCGTGACCGAAAAGTTCACCGAGAAGCAGAAGGAGATCGCCGGGTTGCGGGCCGAACTCGCGGCCGTCTCCGAGCGGCACGCGCTGGCCCGTGCCCTCGGGGACATCGCGCGCGCCACCTGGTGCTTCGAACACGGCGGCGCGATCGACCAGGGCGACGTCTTCGCGCGCATCACCGGGTGGACCGCCGACCGCGAGAAGGTCGTGCGCGCGCTGGAAAGCTGCGACGCGCGCGCGCTGGCGACGTTCCCGCGGCCACCGCGCGGCGCCCGCGCCCCGCTCGTGCTGCGCAACCCGTGGTGGGCCCAACCGTTCGAGGTGTTCACTCGGCTGGTCGGCATGCCGAGCGCAAGCGGTGCCGATCCGAGCGTGCTGCTGGCGCTGGCCGTGCCGCTGATGTTCGGCTACATGTTCGGCGACGTCGGACAGGGCCTGGTGCTGGCCGCTTTCGGCTGGCTGATGCGACACCGCCTGCCGCTGCTGCGCCTGCTGGTGCCGTGCGGCCTGGCGGCCGCGCTGTTCGGCGTCGTGTTCGGAAGCGTCTTCTGCCTCGAAGGAGTGATCCAGCCGCTGTGGCTGCACCCGATCGAACATCCCCTGCCCGTGCTGCTGGTGCCGGTCATCGGCGGCGCGGTGCTGCTGTCGCTGGGCCTGCTGCTGGGCGGCCTCGAAGCGTGGTGGGGCTCACGGCTCGACCACTGGTTGCGCGAGGACGCTCCGGTGCTCGCCACGTACGCCGGCGCGCTGGCGGGCTTCGTCTGGACGCCGGGATGGTGGATCGCCGCGGCGGGCGTCGCCTGGTCGATGATCGCCGCGGTCATCGAGCGACCCAGCGTGAAGTCGGCATTCGCCGGGCTGGGTGAACTCGCGGAGCACACCGTGCAGATCCTGATCAACACGCTGTCGTTCGCCCGCGTCGGCGCCTTCGCGCTCGCGCATGCCGGGCTCGCGTCGGCCGTGGTGGCGCTGGCCGGGGCCAGCGACAGCGTGCTCGTCGGCCTGGTCGTGCTGGTGCTCGGCAACGTGCTGATCCTCGTCGTCGAGGGCCTCGTCGTGTCGATCCAGACCACCCGCTTGGTGCTGTTCGAGTTCTTCACCCGTTTCTTCCGGCCGGAAGGTCGCGAGTTCCGTCCGCTCGCGGCCCCGCCGGTCACGCTTGATCACTGAGGAGTCGTCATGAGTCGCTTTGCCTTCCCGATGGTCCTGATCGCCGGCGCGGCCGTGCTCGCAGCGCTGGGCACCGCGCTGGTCTTCTTCCCTGACACCGCATCGGCCCAGACCGCCGCACGCGCCGGAATTCCTCCCGAGGCATGGACCTGGGGGCTGGTGTCCGCGGCGATCGCCACGGCCGCCTCGTCGATCGCCGGCGGCTACGCGGTGGCGAAGCTCGGCGCCGCCGCGGTCGGCGCGCTCGCCGAGAAGCCGGATCTTTTCGGGCGCCTGCTGATCTTCGTCGGACTCGCCGAGGGCATCGCCATCTACGGCGTGATCATCTCGATCCTGATCCTGAACCGGCTCGCGTGAGTCGACGATGACGGCGTTTGCCTATGTCGGCGCGGCCGAGGACGCGGCCGGATTCCGGCTCGCCGGCATGCGCTGCTGGACGCCCCAGGGCGACGAGGCGGACGCGCTGCGGGCGGCCCTCGCCAGCGGCGCCGAGGCGGTGTTCATCACTGCGGAAGTGGCAGAGCGCATCGCGCGCGGTGACCTCGAGTCGGCGCTGGCGGCAGGCCGGCCTCTCGTCGTGGTGCTGCCCGAACCCGGACGGCCACCGTGCCGGCTCGATCCCGCGGAGCGGGTCCGCGCCCAGCTCGGACTCGATGCCTGAGCCGCCGCGATGAACCTCGAACAACGCACCGCCGCCCTGCTCGAACTGGTCGAGCAATACCGTGCGCGGCGCTTCGCCGAGCTGCTGGAGCCCGCACGGGCCGAAGCGCGCCAGGCGGTGCGCGCGGCGCTCGCCGAAGCGCGCCGCCGCGTGCACACCGCGATCGTCGAGGAACGCAAGCGCTATGCGATCGAGGTGAGCGCGGTGGAAGCAGCGCTGGCCACGGACCGTCGCCTGTTCCAGCAGCGCCATGCGGTGCTGATCCTGGACCTGGCCTGGCACGAACTGCGCGCGCGCCTGGTCGCCCGCTGGGACGCCGCGCCGACCCGGGCGCAGTGGGTCCGGGCCTATCTGCAGCGAGCCCTGCGGTCGGTGCCGTGTGCGAGCGGCGGCTGGCGGATCCAGACGCACCCGGCGTGGAACGAAGGCGAGCGCGCGCACTGGCTCGAGCAGCTGCGCATCGATGGGGTCGCCCAGGTGGCGTTCGAATCCGCCGCCGCCATCAGCGCCGGCTTCCGCGTCGTCAGCGGCAACAACATCCTCGATGCGACCATCGAGGGCCTGCTGGCCGACCGCGCGCAACTCGAAGGAAAGTTGCTGCACTACCTGCAACAGGAGCAACGATGACCTCTCGCGACGCCGACTCCGGTTCGCGCGCACGGATCCGCTGGATCAGCGGCCCGGTGCTGCGCGCGCGCGCCGAAGGACCCTTCCTGCTGCGCGAGGCGATCCGCGTCGGACCGGCCGGCCTGCTGGGGGAAGTGATTCGGCTGAACGAGGACGAGATCGTCGCGCAGGTGTACGAGGACACGACCGGCCTGCGGCCCGGCGTGGAGGTGCGCGGCACCGGGAACCTGCTCGGCATCCGGGTGGGTCCGGGCCTGCTCGGCAACATCTACGACGGCCTGTTGCGGCCGCTGCAGCCGGCCGGCGCGATGCTCTTCCGCTTCGAACCTGCCGTGCAGGCGGGCGCGGAACTCGGCCCCGGTGCGCCATTCGGCGCAGTGTCGTCGCCGCGCGGACGCTCGCAGCGCGCGTTGCTGCCGCCGAACGTCGCCGGGCGCGTGGCCTGGATCGCGGACGCGGGTGAAGTGACCGACGATGCCACGGTGCTGCGCCTCACGTCGGAAGGCGGCGCAACGCACGAAGTCGCGCTCAGTCACTTCTGGCCCGTGCGCACGCCGCGTCCGGTGCGTGCCCGCCTGACGTCGGACGAACCGCTCGTGACCGGCCAGCGGATCCTCGACTCGCTGTTTCCGGTGGCGCTGGGGGGCAAGGCCGCCATTCCCGGCGGGTTCGGCACCGGCAAGACCATCCTGCTCGAGAGCCTCGCCAAGGGGTGCAGCGCCGACGTGATCGTATACCTCGGCTGCGGCGAACGCGGCAACGAGATGGCCGGTGTGCTCGAGGAGTTCCCGCAACTGGACGATCCGCGCACCGGTCGCTCGCTGATGGAGCGCACGGTGATCATCGCCAACACCTCCAACATGCCGGTCGCCGCGCGCGAGGCGAGCATCTATTCGGCAGTCACGGTGGCGGAGTACTTCCGCGACCAGGGCCTGCACGTCGCGCTGATGGCGGACTCGACCTCGCGCTGGGCCGAGGCGCTGCGCGAAGTGTCGGGCCGCTTCGGCGAACTGCCCGGGGAAGGCGGCTACCCGACCTACCTCGCGAGCCGCCTCGCCGACTTCTACGAGCGCGCGGCCAAGGTGGTGACGCTCTCCGGGGCGACCGGTTCGGTGACGCTGCTCGGCTCGATCAGTCCGCCATCGGGCGACTTTTCCGAGCCGGTCACCAGCCACAGCAAGCGTTACGTGCGCAGCTTCTGGGCGCTCGACGCGAAGCGCGCACAGGCCCGCTTCTACCCGGCCGTCAACCCGCTGCAGTCGTATTCGGAGGACTCGCTCGACGTGGCGGACTGGTGGCTGGAGCGCTACGCCATGGTGCCGACCGCGCGATCGCGCGCCGCCTCGGGCGAAAACGAGTGGCTCGAGCTTCGGCGCCGCTTCCTGACGCTGCTGGACGACCAGGCGCGCCTCGAGCGCATGGCCCGCATCATCGGCAAGGATGCGCTGCCGGCCCGCCAGCGCCTGACCCTGCTCGCCGCCGAACTCGTCAACGAGGCATTCCTCCGCCAGTCGGCGTTCTCGCCGGTCGACCGCTACTGCGGGCCCGACCGCCAAGCTTGCATGATGCGCCTGCTGGTCCGCTTCATCGAACTGGCCGAGCGCGCCACCTTCGAAGGCGTCGCGCCGGAACAGATCGCCGCGCTCGACGTGATGCGCCCGCTGTCGCGCATGGGCGAGGAGATCGGCGAAGGCGAACTCGAGCGGCTCGCCGCTCTGGAAAGACAGGTCGAGGACGCGTTCGCGACGCTGGTCGTCCCGAGCGTGCCAACGCCGTCGAAGGACGATGCGCATGCAACCTAGGGTGACCGTGCACGACGCCGCCATGCGGCTCGAGGGTCCGCTGCTGTTCATGCGGCGCACGCTCGAAGTGGGACTGAACGAAGCGGTCGTTGTCAGCGGCCGGGACGGCACACCCCGCCTCGGCCGGGTGGCCGCGATCGACGAGGGCATGGTGACGATCGAGATGCTGGACCCGACCGCCGGCCTCGGGCTGGCCGGCACGGTGGTCCGCTTTCTCGGAGAGCCGATCGACTTCGGCGTGGGCCCGGGGGTGCTGGGCCGCGTCTTCAACGGCATCGGGCAGCCGATTGACAACGGGCCGCCGCTCGCCGTCGCGAAGCGACTGCGCATCGACGGCGTGCCGCTGAACCCGGTGTCGCGCGCGACGCCGCGGTCGTTCATCGAGTCCGGCGTGACAGCGGTGGACCTGCTGAACTCGCTGGTGCGCGGCCAGAAGCTGCCGATCTTCTCCGGCGGCGGGCTGCCGCACGACCGCATCGCGGTCGAGATCGCGGCGAACGCGCGCCTGCGCGGCGCCGAGGCATCGGAGTTCGCGATCGTGTTCGCCGGCATCGGCGTGCCCTACACGACCGCCGAGTACTTCCGCCGCTCGCTCGAGCAGTCCGGCGCGCTCGAACGCTCCGCGCTGTTCCTCAATCTCGCGAGCGACTCGTCGACGCAGCGCCTGCTGACGCCGCGCTTCGCGCTGACCGCAGCCGAGTACCTCGCGTTCGAGCAGGACAAGCACGTCCTGGTGATCATCACCGACCTCACCAACTACTGCGAGGCGCTGCGCGAGGTCGCCGGCGCCAAGGGCGAAGTGCCCGGCCGCAAGGGCTACCCCGGCTACATGTACTCGGATCTCGCCACGCTGTACGAGCGCGCTGGCTGCGTGCACGGCGCCAAGGGCACCCTGACGCAGTTGCCGATCCTGACGATGCCGTCGGACGACATCGGGCACCCGATCCCGGACCTGTCCGGCTACATCACCGAAGGGCAGATCGTGCTGTCGCGCGAGCTCGACCGCGCCGGCGTGTATCCGCCGATCAACGTGCTGCCGAGCCTGTCGCGCCTGATGAAGGACGGCACCGGCAAGGGCTACACGCATTCCGACCACCCCGCACTCGCGAGCCAGCTCTACGCGGCCTACTCGCGCGCGACGCAGGCACGCCTGCTGGCGAGCGTGGTCGGCGAAGACGGGCTGTCCGACACGGACCGCCGCTACCTCGCGTTCGGGACCGCGTTCGAGCGCACGCTGATCTCGCAGCCGCGGGCGCGCACCCTAGAGGAAAGCATGGCGGCGGGCTGGGAACTGCTGGTCCACCTGCCGCGGGCGGAGCTGACACGGTTGTCGAATGAGCAGATCGCCCAGCATCTCGGCGAAGTTCCCGCAGTCGAAGCATCCCCATGAGCGATCTGACGCCGACTCGCAGCCTGTTGATCGCCCTCGGCGATGAACGCCGCACGATGCGCGAGGGCTACGCTTTCCTCGACGAGAAGTGCCTGCTGCTGGCGGGCGAAATGCTGCGGCAGTTCCGGCTGCACCAGGCGATCGCCAAGGACCTCGCCGGCCTGCTGGGCTCGGCGCGCCTGGCGCTCGCCGCGGCGCTGGCGCGTCACGGGCTGCACGGGCTGCAGGTGGTGCCACCCGCGTCGACGCACCAGCGGCTGCGCGTCGACCGGCACCCGCTGCTCGGCGTCATCACCCTGAAGGCACAGGCGCTGGGCGAGCTCGGACCGGCACCACCGCCGGTGCACGCTTCGCCCGAGGCCGAAGCCTGCCGCGCCGCCTACGCGCGCATCGCCGCTCGCCTTGGCGAACTGGCGGCCGTCTCGACCACGCTGGCGCGGCTGCTCTCCGAGTACCGGCGCACCGTACGCCGCGTGCGTGCGCTGCAGGACGTGCTGCTGCCCGAACTCGACGCCGACATCGCGGACATCGAGACCCGGCTCGAGGACCTGGAACGCGAGGACGCCTTGACCGCGCGCGGGTTCGGTAGGCTAGCGGCCTTTGCCGCAGCCGACCGTCCCGATGCGCGAGATGCACCGTAGCGCGCTGGTTCCGTACAGCGCCGAGCAGATGTTCGACCTGATCGAGCAGGTCGAGCACTACCCGCAGTTCCTGCCCTGGTGCACCCGCACCCAGCTGATCGAGCGCACCGATGAGGTCGTTTCGGCGACCGTCGAAGTCGGATTCCGGGAGCTGAACGTGCGCGTGACGACGCGCAACAACAAGCGCCGGCCCGAGTGGATGGCGATCCACATGCAGGATGGCTCGTTCCGCCACTTCGTCGGCGAGTGGAAGCTCCTGCCCTTGGGCACGCTGGGCTGCCGGATCGACTTCAGCCTCCGCTACGAGCTCGCGCTGCACACCGAGAAGCTGGCCGGCCCGCTGATCGACCGGGCCGCCAACCAGATGGTGGACGCCTTCGTGCGTCGCGCGGAAGCCGCCTACGGGAGTTCCGGCGGAGACGCCGGCGCCGTTCCCGGCCCGGTCGGCGAACCCGGTCAACCCACCGGAAGCTGATCCGTTAGACTGCGTGCCGGCCGGAGAATCCGGCCTGGAATCGATGCCGCACGGCGGCCAAATCACTGGGGGGAGACTCGATGAAATCATTGATGTTTGCAGTGCTCGCGGCCGTTGGACTGAGCACCGCCGGCGTGGCCCAAGCCAACGCCGAACTCGCGCAGAAGTCGGGCTGCATGACCTGCCACTCGGTCGACACGAAGAAAATGGGCCCGGCGTTCAAGGACATCGCCAAGAAGTACAAGGGCCAGGCGTCGGCCGAAGCCGACCTGGTCGCCAAGCTGAAGGCCGGCAAGGGCCACCCTGCCGTCAAGACGTCGGACGACGACACCAAGGCCCTCGTGAAGTGGGCCCTGTCGCTCTAGAGGACGGGAACGAGGAAGCCGGCCTGCGTGTCGGCTTCCCTGTCACGGGCGCCTCTTGATCCGGCGCAGTCGCCGGGCGGGACGCGTCCATAGAATCACCCTGCGCCGGACGGCTCGCGCGGCCGGCGCCCGGCTCGACCGGTAGAACCGCGGGTTCAACTCGAATGGAAAGGAGCAAGATGAAGAAGGTCGCAATCGTTCTGGCTGCCGCGGGGCTGCTGATGGCCGGCACGGCGCAAGCAAGCGCCGATCTCGCCGACAAGGCGGGCTGCAACAAGTGCCACGCCATGGACACGAAGAAGATGGGCTCGTCCTACAAGGACCTGGCGAAGAAGCACAAGGCCACACCGGACGCCGACATCGTCAAGAAACTGGCGACCGGCCAGGGTCATCCGAAGGCCAGCGCCTCCGAAGCGGACCTGACCGCGATCGTCAAGTGGATCAAGTCGCTGTAACGCAGCGCTGAACCACAAAGAAAAAAGCCGGCTTGCGCCGGCTTTTTTGTCGTGCGGCGATCAGCGGCCGACTTCACCCCGCACGACGAAGGCAGAGTACACCGACACGTCAAGCGCCGTCGAGATCGAGCGCGCCTGCGTGTGGCGCCGTTGGCACACCCATGAGAAAGGCCGGCATGCGCCGGCCTCGCAGCGCAGCCGGATGGCCGATCAGAGACCGCTCGCCGGCGCGTCGACCGTGATGCGCGCGGCCTTGCCTTGATCGCCGTGGCAGGTGGCGCAGCCGGCTTCCCAGTCGTCCTTGTTCGCGTACCCCTCCCACACCCCTGTGTAACTGTTCCACTGCTTGTCGAGGAACTGGTGGTGGCCGGTCGTCGGATTCTTGACGAGGAAGCGCTGCTTCCAGCGGGTCCCGACGACCATCTCGACGTCGTCGAGTCCATAGACCTTGCCATCGAAATTGCCGCGGCTCGGTCCGGCGTTGCCCTTGCTGTCGATCGACCAGTACTGGGCGGCTTCCTTCAGCAGGCTTTCGTGGGGGGCCCGCGCCACTTTCGCGTGATAGGTTTCCCGCCAGGTCTTGCTGTCGCCGGGATGGCACGCGTCACACGCCGCCGAGCCCGAGGAAGCCGTCGCCTGGGAGGGTTGGACCTTCATGTCGGTCGTGCAGGCCGACGCCAGCGCGACCACCGCCGCGATGAGCGCACCACCGAGCCAGATTCCTGTCTTGTTGTGCATTCCGGTTTCCTGCCTCGCCCCAATGGGCCGGACGCCCACGTCTGCGGTTGCGAGAGTGCCAACAGTCGACGCCCGGGCAGTTGATGCGAGGCAAACGCGGGCCTGCCGCCGGCCGTCCGCTTGACATCGATTAACCTTCGGCACACTTTCAATCCCCTCTCGCGCATGGGGGCTCGATGTCCCCGGCCCCCACCCCGCCCAGCCCATGACCGCACACGCCTGGCCTCCGACGCTTGCCACCCCGCTCTCTCGACACGCCGTCAAGGTGCTACTGCTCGGCAGCGGCGAACTCGGCAAGGAGGTGGCGATCGCGCTGCAGCGACTCGGCGTCGAAGTGATCGCCGCCGACCGCTACCCGAACGCGCCGGCGCACCAGGTCGCGCACCACGCGCATGTGCTGAACATGGCCGATCCGCAGGAACTGCGCGCGCTGATCGAAAGCATCCGACCCGCGATCGTCGTTCCGGAGATCGAGGCCATCGCGACCGACGCGCTGGTGGAGATCGAGCGGGAAGGCCTGGCCCGCGTCGTTCCGACCGCGCGCGCGGCGCAGCTCACGATGAACCGCGAAGGCATCCGGCGCCTTGCGGCGGAGCAGCTTCAGCTCGCCACGTCGCCCTACCGCTTCGCCAGTTCGCTCGAGGAAATGCGCGAGGCCGTGCAGGCGATCGGCCTGCCGTGCGTCATCAAGCCGGTGATGTCCTCGTCCGGCAAGGGCCAGAGCAGGATCGATCGCGCGGACGAGATCGAGCAGGCCTGGTCCTACGCGAACGCGGGCGGCCGCGTGGCGCTCGGCCGCGTGATCGTCGAGGGCTTCATCGACTTCGAGTACGAGATCACGCAGCTCACCGTGCGCGCGATCGGGCCTGACGGAGCCGTGGCAACGCACTTCTGCGAGCCGATCGGACACGTGCAGGTCGCCGGCGACTACGTCGAGAGCTGGCAGCCGCATCCGATGAGCGCGGTCGCGCTGCGGAGAAGCCGCGACATCGCGCATCAAGTGACCCACGAACTCGGCGGCACCGGCCTCTTCGGCGTCGAACTCTTCGTCAGGGGGGACGAAGTGTGGTTCTCGGAAGTCAGTCCGCGGCCGCACGACACCGGCATGGTGACGATGGCGACGCAGTGGCAGAACGAGTTCGAACTGCACGCGCGCGCGCTGCTGGGCCTGCCGGTCGATGCGTCCCTGCGCAACGCCGGGGCGAGCGCGGTCATCTACGGCGGACACGAGGCCACCGCACTGCGATTCGACGGAGTGGCCGACGCACTGGCGGTTCCCGGAGCGGACATCCGGCTGTTCGGCAAGCCCGAGTCATTCCGCAAGCGGCGGATGGGCGTGGCCCTCGCACACGCCGATTCCGTCGAGGAAGCGCGGGTGCGCGCCAAGCGCGCTGCCGCCCTGGTGCGGCCGTCTCCCGCCTGACGCCGTGCCGCGAGCCGCGTGCTGCGGCCGAACGATCGTCTGTCGAAGCGCGCTCCGCGAGGTCTACAATCGGCCGATCACTCCCCGCGTTCTCGCCCCTGCCCCCAATGAAGATCCTGGTCGTCGACGATCATTCGCTGATCACCGATGCGCTCAGTGTCCTGTTCCTGGACCTCGACCCCGCGGCCGAGGTCCTGACCACGCGGACAGCCGAGGGCGCGATGGAACTGCTCGAGAAGAATGCGGACCTCGACCTCGTGGTCCTCGACCTCGGCATGCCCGGCGTGTCCGGCACCTCGCTGCTCGAATCGATGGTCGCGCACTCGCCGGAGATGAAGATCCTCGTGCTGTCCGGCCAGCAGGACCCGCGCAACGTGATGCGCGTGCTCCAGCTCGGCGCCGCCGGCTTCGTGCCGAAGTCGATGGCTTCCGACACCCTGCTGGCGGCCGTGAAGTTCGTGCTGTCCGGCGGCGTCTACATCCCGGCCGACCTGCTCGAGGAAGTGAACCGGGTGGCGATGATCGGCACGCCCGAGCGGCCCCGTGAAGTTGGCGCAACCCGCGTCGAGCTGACCGAGCGGCAGGAACAGGTCCTGCAGCTGCTCGCGCGCGGCGCGCCGATCAAGATCATCTGCCGCGAACTCGGCTTGTCCGAGGGCACCGTCAAGACGCACGTCACCGCGATCTACCGCGCATTCAACGCCTCCAACCGCACCGAAGCCCTGCTCGCCGCCCGGCGGCACGGCTACGACGTCGGCTAGAGGTCGCCTAGAAGTCGGTGCTTCGGCGGCGGGGCGTGCTGCCCGGCGCCGTCATCGTGTCGCGGTCGAGTTCCTGCGGCCGGACCGCCGGGAGCGTGGCCATTCCGAGCGCTTCCGCCAGTGTCGCGTTCAGCACAGCCGGCGTCGTCGGCTTCTGCAGCACCGGCGGCTCCTCGGTGCGGCTCTTCGCGATCGCTGCGGCCAGCGCCGGATTGAACGCGATCCGCGCGTGCATCGCACGCTGGAAGTCGGCCACCACGTCGGCCGCCTGCACCGCCGTCAGCATCACCACGGGCACCGGGGAGCCGACGAGTTCGCGGATGCGGACCACGGACTCGACCCCGCTGATCGAGTGGGGCCCCAGGTTGTGGTCGGCCAGCACGGCGTCGATGCGGTCGTGCAGGCTGATTTCCTTGATCAGTTGCGCATTGAAGCCGGTCGACGGAATCACCTCCGCGCCCCACGAACGAACCAGGCGCGTCAGGCTGTTCAGGATCTCGGCGTTGTCCTCCAGCAGGACGAACGTGTGGCCGTCCAGCGCGCGCAGCACCATGTCCATCGTCTCGGGCGCCGATCGCTTCGGGCGCAACGGTGCGACCGACAGCGGCATTTCGACGCGGAACACGGTCCCGGTGCCCGGCCGCGTGGTCACGATCAGCGGATGTCCAAGCAGCCCGCAGATCCGCTTGACGATCGACAGCCCGAGGCCGAAGCCGGTGCCGCTGTTCTCCGCTTTCGAACTCTCGCCGCGGTAGAACTCCTCGAAGATCCGGTCCACCTCAGACTGCTTGATGCCCGGCCCGGTGTCCCACACCTCGACGCTGATCAGGCCGCCGCGGGCGCGCGCCGCCAGCAGCACGCCGCCACGCTGGGTGTAGCGGATGGCGTTCGCGAGCAGGTTGCGGATCACGCGCTGCAGCAGCATCGGATCGCTGTCGGCCGCGTGGCCCGAGCGCCGCACCCGCAGCGACAGGCCCTTGGACGCGGCCAGCGGCGTGAACTCCTGCTCGAGCACCGAGAACATCTCGTCGAGCGCGACCTGGTCGACCTTCGGCTGGATCGAACCGGAGTCGAGCCGCGAGATCTCCAGCAATTCCTCGACCAGCTTCGACAGCGACTCGACAGCCGTCGACATGTTGTTCACCAGCGGCTCGAGCGGACCGGTCGCGCGCTTCTTCAGCAGCGACACGTAGATGCCGATGGCCTGCAGCGGCTGGCGCAGGTCGTGGCTGGCAGCCGCGAAGAACTGGGTCTTCGACCGCGTCGCGTTCTCGGCCTCGCGCCGCGCGTCTTCGGCGAGGCGCTTCTCGACCATCAGCTGATTGACGAGGACTTCGTTCTCGTAGTTGTTCTTCACCGACTCGAACACCGCGTCGCCGAAGTTGCGGCCGTAGAACACGGTGAAGAAGAAAACCGCCGCCATCACCACCGCGGCCGTGTAGTAGGTCGCATCCTGTTCCCACACCATGCGCGCGATCAGCGGCATGACGGTGAGCAGCATGAACGAGTAGAAGGCGGGAGGATGGCTGGCGTAGAGGGTCAGCGAACCGAACGCGACCGACAGGACCACGGCCACCAGCACCACCTGGTGCAGCGGCTGGTCGCTGGAGAAGAACATGAACCCGGCGGCGCCCCACAGCAGGCCGGCGAGCGCCGCCAGCGCGACCCAGCGCCTGGCCCAGTGGCGGACCTCGTCGACGACCTCGACCGCGCGGCGGAACTTGTAGGCAAGGCGCACGCGCGCCAGCGACTCCACCAGGATCAGCATGAACCAGGCCATCAGCGCGTGCCGGCTCATCGAGTACCACAGCACCATCACCAGCGCGAAGGCGCCGACGACGCTGACGAGCACCGATTGCGGCACCTGGCGATACACGGCCGCCATCACGCCTGCGAGGATCTTCTCCTTGCGCTGCTCGGCCGTCTCGGCGGCCAGGCCGAACCGGGTCAGCGGACCGGACATGCGAGGGTCGCTCCAGAGGGATGGATCGGCATCCGCCGATGATAGGCGAGGACCCCCGCCCACCACATCGTCCGGACGGCCCCGTTCCTGCGCCACTTCGCGCATTCGATGGCCCTTCCCTATACTTGCGCCTTCGTGGCGGCCGTTCGGCCGCCGATTTTTTGCCCCTGGGAGACTGCGATGCCGATGTTCCGACTGACCCTGGCTGCCTGTGCGCTGGCACTCGCGGCGCCTGCCCTGACGGCAAAGCCGGTCGACCAGGTTCGCGTCGGGTTCTCGACATCGATCTCGGGGCCGTTCGCGGCGCTGGGCGCCGAGGCGCGCGATGGCTTCAACCTGGGCATCAAGCAGCTGGGCGGCAAGCTCGGCGGCATTCCGGTCGAGGTGTTCGCCACCGACGAGGCCGGCAACCCGGACACCGGGCGGCAGCACGTTGATCGCTATATCAAGCGCGACCGCGTCCACTTCTACACGGGCCCGATCGGCTCCAACGTGGCGCTGGCCGTCGG
Source organism: Burkholderiales bacterium (assembly GCA_041308065.1). Lineage (GTDB taxonomy): Bacteria > Pseudomonadota > Gammaproteobacteria > Burkholderiales > Burkholderiaceae_F > JAOUJD01. The sequence goes on along the minus strand of JBFZCF010000019.1, from coordinate 1,203 downwards.
CCCGGCGCTTTTCGCCGCCCAGGTGTTCTACCTCAGCAACAATGCCGGCCCGTCGCAACTCGCGGGCAGCCAGTGCAACCGCTTCTTCTTCGGCACCGCGTGGCAGAACGACGCGTACCACGAGGCCGCGGGCAAGTTCGCCGCCGAGCGCGGCTTCAAGCGGGTCGCAGTGCTCGCCCCCAACTACCCGGCCGGCCAGGACGCGATCAACGGCTTCAAGCGCGGCTTCGGCAAGCCGGTGATTGCCGAGACCTTTACCAAGCTCGGGCAGCTCGACTACGCCGCCGAACTCGCGAAGATCCGCGCCGACGCGCCCGATGCGCTCTACATCTTCCTGCCGGGCGGCATGGGCATCAACTTCATCAAGCAGTTCGTCGGCGCCGGGTTGTCGAAGTCGACGCAGATCGTCGGGCCGGGCTTCTCGGCGGACGAGGACGTGATCCGCGCCGTCGGCGAGCCGATGCTCGGGCTGTTCAACACATCGCACTGGAACCACGACTTCACGAACCCCGCGAGCCAGGCATTCGTGCAGGCGTTCGCGAAGGAGTACGGGCGGCTGCCGTCGATCTACGCGGCGCAGGCGTACGACGTCGTGTTGATGATGGATGCGGCGGTGCGCGACACCAGGGGCGAACTCGACGACAAGGACGCGGTTCACGCCGCGCTGAAGAAGGCCAGCTTCAAGTCGGTCCGCGGCGACTTCCGCTTCGGGCCGAACCAGTTCCCGATCCAGGACTACTACCTGCGCACGATCGGCAAGGACGCCCAGGGACGCATCACGAACCGCACGCTGAACAAGGTGTTCACCGCACACCAGGACACGTACGCGGGCCAGTGCCCGATGAAATGACCGTCGCGCGTCGCGCCGCCGCGCGGGCGCGACGCGGCGCGGACACGATGGCGGGACGCCGCGGGCGGGCGGCTCCGGCGGTTCCACGATGACCAGCACCCTCGTCTTCGAGCAGTTGCTCAACGGCCTGCAGTTCGGGCTGATGCTCTTCCTGATTGCCGCCGGCCTGACGCTCGTGTTCGGCATCATGGACGTGCTGAACCTCGCGCACGGCTCGCTCTACATGGTCGGCGCGTACCTCGCCGCCACGCTGGTGGCGGCGACCGGTTCGTTCTGGGCAGGCATCGTGCTGGCCGTGCTTGCGACCGGCATCGTCGGTGTCGCGCTCGAGGTGCTGCTGGTGCGGCGCCTGT
>JBFZCF010000018.1:0-17519 GCA_041308065.1 Burkholderiales bacterium | reverse complement strand
CCGGGCGATCGTTGCGCTGCGGCTTCAGGATGGCCGCACCGCCGCCGGCGGCGCGCTCGCGCCGCCACTCGTCCTTGCGGCGCGTCCACTCGGCGAGCCGGCCGTGCGCGTGCTTGCTCTCCTCCAGCATCTGCATCTCGGAGGCGAGTTGCGCGGACAGCTCGACCCGGATGCCGTTCGGGTCGAAGAAGTAGATCGACTTGAAGATGTGGTGATCGGTCACGCCGACCACGTCGACACCGTTGGCCGCGAGCCGTGCCTTGACCTGTTCGAGCTCGCCGACGCTGTCGACGCGGAACGCGATGTGGTTCACCCAGTTCGGCGTGTTCGGCGACGGCTCGCAGGCGACGTCGTCGCCGAGGTCGAAGAAGGCGATGCACGACCCGTCCGTCATGCGGAAGAAGATGTGCGTGTACGGGCAGTACTCGCCGGTCGACGGCACGTAGTCGCTCTGGATGATGTGGAACAGCGGCAGCCCCAGGATGTCCTCGTAGAAGCGCCGCGTTTCTTCCGCGTCCTTGCAGCGGTACGCGTAGTGATGCAGTCCGCGGATCGGGACGCTGCCGGGGACGGTGCTCATGGGTGGCCTCTCGGTGGACGGCGTGACGCTTCGAACAGTTCGAACAACGCTTCGAAAGACGACCAAGTCTAGCCGCGGAACGCTTCCTCGACCCGGCGCTTGTCCCAGCCCGGCACCAGCAGCTCGATGAACGAGTACACGAAGCCGCGCAGGTACGTGCCTTCCTTGACCGCGAGCCGCGTCACGTTGCGGCCGAACAGGTGGCCGCACGGCAGCACGACGAGCCCGTCGCGCTGCGCATCGGCCGCCACGCCGGCCACGATGCCCACACCCATGCCGATCTGGACGTAGGTCTTGATGACGTCGGCGTCGATCGCCTCCAGCACGATCGCGGGCTCGATCTGGACGGCGGCGAACGCCTGGTCGATCTTCGACCGTCCGGCGAACTGGTGTTCGTACGTGATCAGCGGGTGGCGGCCGAGGTCCTTCAGCGTCAGCTTGCCGGGCGTCGTCGCGAACTTCGCCAGCGGATGGCCGGGCAGGACGATGGCGACATGCTGCCAGTCATAGACCGGAATCGACAGCAACCCCGGGAAGTCGGCCAGCGACTCGGTCGCGACACCGAGGTCGGCCTGGCCGTGGACCAGCATCGAGGCGATCTGCGGCGGATTGGCCTGCAGCAGCTTCAGCCGCACCTGCGGGAACTTCAGGGCGAACGCCTGCACGACTCCCGGCAGCACGTATCGTGCCTGCGTATGCGTAGTTGCCACACGCAGCGTGCCCTCCGGGCTGCCCGCGTAGTCACGCGCCAGCTTCTTCAGGTTATCGACGTCCCGCATGATCCGCTCGGCCGCCTCCAGGACCTGCTGGCCGGGCGCGGTCAGTCCCTTCACGCGCTTGCCGTGGCGCGCCAGGATCGGCACGCCAAGCTCTTCCTCGAGGTCGATGATCGCCTTGGAGATGCCGGGCTGCGAGGTGTGCAGCGCCCGCGCCGCCTCGGTCAGGCTGAACTTGTGCCGGGCCGCCTCGCGAAGGAAACGAAACTGCTGCAGGTTCATGGCGAACTCGCGGGCGGTGGATATCAGGGAGGCGAATTTAATACGTCGGGCTCATATGCGCTAACGCAAATCCCCGCGCGCCGGCCCGCGCACGATTTATCTTCATTGCGCCGGCCGCGCGCTTTCCCGCTGCCTATAATCGTTCGATCGATCAGCCTCGAAATGCGGACTCCTGAAACACGGCGCCGCGCGGCAGGAACTCCCCAGGAAACCCGATGAAACTAGACAAGGCCCAGCTCCTCCTCGACGAACAGCCCATCTCCATCGACGTCCTGCTGGAGAAGTACGCGAAGGGCGATGAGAAGACCGTCGACGAGGTGCGGCGCCGGGTGGCGCGCGGCCTGGCGCACGTGGAGAAGCCCGAGCTGCGCGACGCCTGGGAGAAGAAGTTCTACGACGCGATGGTCGACGGCTTCATCCCGGGCGGCCGCGTCAACTCCGCCGCGGGCACCGGCATCGCCGCCACGCTGATCAACTGCTTCGTGCAGCCGGTCGGCGACGCCATCAGCGGCGTGCGCGACAACGTGCCGTCGATCTATCTCGCCCTGCAGCAGGCCGCCGAGACGATGCGGCGCGGTGGCGGCGTCGGCTACGACTTCTCGCCGATCCGCCCGCGCGGCGCGCTGGTGCACGGCACGCACTCGCGCGCGAGCGGGCCCCTCTCCTACATGCGCGTGTTCGACAAGAGCTGCGAGACGCTCGAGTCGGCCGGCAGCCGGCGCGGCGCGCAGATGGGCATGATGCGATGCGACCACCCGGACGTGGAGGAGTTCATCCACGCCAAACGCGACGGTTCGCTCACCAACTTCAACATGTCGGTCGCGGTGACTGACGCGTTCATGCAGGCCGTGGAGCAGGACGGCGACGTCGAGCTGTGGCACGCCGCCGAGCCGTTCGACAAGACGAACGCCCACCAGCGCGCCGACGGCACGTGGGTCTACCGGGCGGCGAAGGCGCGCGAGCTGTTCGACCAGATCATGACGTCGACGTACAGCCACGCCGAGCCGGGCGTGATCTTCGTCGACCGCGTCAACGGCGACAACAACCTGTCGTACTGCGAGACGATCGCGGCGACCAACCCGTGCGTTACAGGGGACACTTGGGTACACACGGTGGACGGTCCACGGCAGGTAGTAGAACTGATCGGTGCCGCGCACAGCGTGCTGATCGACGGCGAGGTGCATGAAACTGGCCCGCAGGGCTTCTTCACCACTGGCGTGAAACCGGTTGTGCGAATGACCACGCGTGACGGTTTCTCCATGCGACTGACATCTGACCACCGCGTTCTCGTGGTCAGCGACGTCACGCGCTACACGCGCACGACAGAGTGGCGCGAAGCGGGGGAACTGCGTGCCGGTGACCGGGTCGTGCTGCACAACCATCGCGGGATCTCCGGATGGGGCGGCCGCGGCAGCGATGCCGAGGGTTACCTGCTCGGCTTCCTGGTGGGCGACGGCACGCTGAAGGAGGAGGCGGCAGTGCTTTCGGTGTGGAGCGGGGCGGCGGCGCAGGCCAATGGCGCGCCGGTGATCGGGCTCGGCGCTCGCGCGCTGATGACAGCCGTCGAGACCGCTGCCGCGGCGGCCTTGCGTCACCGGTCCGATCATGGCGGTTGGTCCAGGGTCGCCGAGCGCGGCGAGTGGCGGTTCAAGTCGGCGCCGTTGCGCGACCTAGCGGCCACCTATGGCATGCAGCCGGGTGCGAAGACACTGACCGCCGATGTCGAACGTGCGTCGTCGGTGTTCTACAGCGGCTTTCTGCGTGGTCTGTTCGACACCGACGGCTCGGTTCAAGGCACACAGGACAAGGGCATCAGCATTCGCCTTTCGCAGTCGGACCTGCCCTTGCTCGAGGGTGCGCAGCGGATGCTCGCGCGCCTCGGCATCGTCGCCACGATTTACCGCAACCGCCGTGAGGCGGGCAGCGCGATGATGCCGGACGGAAAGGGCGGCGAGCGTGCCTACCCCACGCGCGCCCAACATGAGCTCGTCGTCGCCAACGACAACGTGCCACGCTACGCAGACCTGATCGGCTTCGCCGACCGCGACAAGCAGGCGAAGCTCGGCGCACTGCTCGGCCAGTATCGGCGCCAGGCCAACCGCGAGCGTTTCTGGAGCGAGGTCGAGTCGCTGACGGCGGATGGCGAAGCCGACGTCTATGACGTGCAGGTGCCGGGCAAGAATGCCTTCGATGCCAACGGCCTCTATGTTCACAATTGCGGCGAGCAGCCGCTTCCTCCGTACGGCTGCTGCTGCCTCGGCTCGATCAACCTGACGCGCTTCGTCAACGACCCGTTCAGCGATACGGCGAGCTTCGACTGGGACAAGTTCCGCGCCGTCACGAAGGTCTCGATCCGCGCGCTCGACAACGTGCTCGACGCCACGCTGTGGCCGCTGCCCGAGCAGGCCCGGGAAGCCGCCAACAAGCGCCGCATCGGGCTCGGCTTCACGGGACTCGGCAACACGCTGACGATGCTCAACCTGCGCTACGACAGCGAGCCGGCGCGCCGCATGGCGTCCGACATCTCGCGCACGATGCGCGATGCCGCCTACGAAGCGTCGGTCGACAACGCCAAGGAGAAAGGCGCCTTCCCGCTGTTCGACGCCGACAGGTTCCTGGCCGAGCCGCACTGCGCGTCGCGCCTCACCGACAAGCTGAAGGCCGAGATCCGGGTGAGCGGCATCCGCAACTCGCACCTGCTGTCGATCGCGCCCACCGGCACCATCTCGCTCGCCTTCGCCGCCAACGCGTCCGGCGGCATCGAGCCGACGTTCTCGTGGACCTACGTCCGCAAGAAGCGCATGCCGGACGGCACCAAGCAGGAATACGCGGTCGAGGACTACGCCTACCGCCTGTACAAGCGCATGGGCGGCGACGAGGACCAGTTGCCACCGGCCTTCGTGAGTGCGCTCGAGATGTCGGCGCACGACCACATGCAGATGATCGCCGCCGTGCAGCCGTACGTCGACGCCGCGATCAGCAAGACGGTGAACGTGCCCGAGGACTATCCGTTCGAGGAGTTCAAGAACCTCTACCTGCAGGCGTGGCACGCCGGCCTCAAGGGCATCACCACCTACCGGCCGAACAACGTCATCGGCTCGGTGCTCGAGGTCAAGAAGGAAACCGCGCAGTCGCACAACGCCGCGCCGCAGGACCTCAAGGACGATCCCGACCGTCGCGTCCGCCTCGCGTCGGCGCCGCAGCCGGCGCTGGCCAGCCTCAAGTGGCCCGGGCGTCCGGACCTCGCCGAAGGCAACATGGCCTGGACCTACATGGTCGAGATCCCGGAGCGCAAGGAGAGCTTCGCGATCTTCATCGGGCAGGTCGAGAACAACGGCCACGGCCCGATGCCCTTCGAGGTGTGGGTCAACGGCGCCGAGCAGCCGCGCGGCCTGGGCGCCATCGCCAAGGCCCTGTCGATGGACATGCGCAGCGAAGACCGCGCCTGGCTGAAGATGAAACTCGAGTCGCTCGCCAAGGCGCGCGACGAGCAGGGCTTCCCGATCGCGATGCCGCCCACCGGCGAGCGCGTCTACCAGAACGGCGTGGTGGCGGCGTTCGCCAACATCGTCAGCTGGCGCTGCGAGCAGCTCGGGGCGTTCCGGGACATCGACCAGCAGCAGACACCGGTGCTGAACGCGCTGTTCTCGAAGAAGGAACCGAAGGCCGGCCCGCTCGGCACGATGAGCTGGACGGTCGACATCTCCAATGCCAACACCGGCGACGACTTCGTCCTCGGCGTGAAGGAACTGCACCTGCCCGACGGCAGCCGCCGGCCGTACTCGATCTGGCTGGCCGGCGAGTATCCGAAGGTGCTCGACGGCCTGTGCAAGCTGATCTCGCTCGACATGCGCGTCGTCGACGCCAACTGGATCGGCCTGAAGCTGCGCAAGCTGCTGAACTTCGGCGAGCAGAACGGCGAGTTCTGGGCGCCGGTGCCGGGCGAGGACCGCTCCTCGCTGTACCCGAGCACCGTGGCCTACATCGCGACGCTGCTGCTGCATCGCTACAAGGTGCTCGGCATCCTCGACGACGATGGCCGCGCGATCCAGTCCGCCGGCATCCTCGCGCTGCCCGACGCGGTGAAGATCATCGAGCACGAGACCGCGCCGGTGAAGGGCAAGGTGTGCCCGAGCTGCGGCGCGGCCGCGATGATCAAGCGCGACGGCTGCGAGTTCTGCACGGCGTGCGGTCACACCGGGCAGTGCAGCTGACGCGCTGAACGGGTCCCCCGGTCCAAGGAGGCACCGGGGGCGACATGCCGGCGCCTTCTTCCGTTGCCCGACGGCAGGCAACTCGTCTTCGCCGAAGCCGGCCGATCGCCGGTTGGCGGATCCGAGCACCTGACGCTTGCCGGCAAGCCCGACGTCCGTTCACGACCGCCAGGAGTTCGACCATGCAGCAGTGGATCTATCTCGGAATCGCAATCGTCAGCGAGGTGATCGGCACGTCGGCCCTCAACGCGTCGGCGGGATTCTCGCGGCTCTGGCCTTCGCTGGTTGTCGTCGCGGGGTACGCGGTGGCGTTCTATTGCCTGTCGCTGGCCCTGAAGTCCATTCCGGTCGGTGTTGCCTACGCGATCTGGTCCGGCGTGGGCGTCGCGCTCATCGCCCTCGTGGGATGGGTGATCTTCGGACAGGCCCTGGACGCGCCGGCAGTCATCGGCATCGCGCTGATCGTTGCCGGCGTCGTCGTGCTCAACGTGTTCTCGCGCACGAGCGTGCACGCGTAGCGGCGCAGCGCCATCGCACCGGGCGTTCTCCCTGATTTCCCTGAGTCTCAAGAGAGGGGGCGCGTTGACAGGGCCGCCTCGTGGTGGTGCAATGCGCCCCGCTTCGGATGGGGAGTAGCTTCCCGGTGCGGCTCGCGGGCCGCAACCATTGCGATGTCGTCAATACGGCGGATCTGGTGCATCAACCGCCCGGCATCGCGGACCAGGACCTTGTTCCCGGTCTAGCCAGACCACCCCGGCGCTTTCACACTCGACCGCGGGCGCGCCAGCGCGGTGTAACCATCCGGAAGCGCATTCATGGAATCGATCGGCAGTCCCCTGATGTGGTCGCTGTTCGCGGCCTTCGTCGTCGTCGCGCTGCTCGTCGACTTCTTCGCGATGAGCAAGCAGGGCGCGCACCGCGTCTCGATCAAGGAGGCCACCGTCTGGTCCCTGGTCTGGGTGGCGGTCTCCTTCGTGTTCCTCGGCTGGCTCTGGTGGTACCTCGACGCCAACACATCGCGCGAGGTCGCCAACACCAAGGCGCTCGAGTACCTGACGGGTTATCTCGTCGAGAAGGCGCTCGCGGTCGACAACATCTTCGTGTTCCTGATGGTGTTCACGTATTTCGCGGTGCCCGCCGAGTTCCAGAAGCGCGTGCTGATGATCGGCATCCTCGGCGCGCTCGTGCTGCGCGCGGGCATGATCCTGGTCGGTGCCTGGCTGATCCAGCAGTTCCACTGGATCCTCTACATCTTCGGCGCTTTCCTCGTGTTCACCGGCGTGAAGATGTGGTGGGCGGCCGGCCAGGAGCCCGACCTGGAGGCCAATCCGGCGCTGAAGTGGGTGCGTGGACACCTGCGCATCTCGCCGGACTACGACGGCGAGCGCTTCACCACCGTGATCGACGGAGTACGGCACTTCACCCCGCTGTTCGTCGTCATCGCGCTGATCGGTATCGTCGACGTCATCTTCGCGGTCGACTCGATCCCCGCGATCTTCGCGATCACCACCGACCCGTTCATCGTGCTGACTTCCAACGTGTTCGCGATCCTCGGCCTGCGCGCGATGTACTTCCTGCTGGCGGGCATGCACGAGCGCTTCCACCTCCTGTCGTACGGCCTCGCGATCGTGCTGGTGTTCATCGGCGCCAAGATGCTGCTGATCGACGTCTACAAGATCCCGGTGGCGTGGTCGCTTGGCGTCACGGTCACCGTGCTGGCGGCCACGATGCTGCTGTCGCTGAGGATCCCGGCGAAGCCGGGATCCGGCGGCGGCGCCTATCCGTTCGCAACAAGGAAGCGGCGCGCGGACGGCGAAGGTCGCTGAAGCGCACCCACTCGCCGGCGCAGTTGCACCACTGCACGGTCACGCGGCCGCGAAGGTTCGGACGGCGGTAGCGCAGCGGAGTCGGCGCAGCCGACCGCCGCCGCAGGCCGCCGCCGCGCTACCGCCGTCCGAACCCCCGGGGCTCCGGCCTGGCAGTCGCTAACGCCGCTCGATCCAGTAGAGCGCACTCATCGCCAGCGCCAGCACCACGAGGCTCGGCAAGGCCGCCACGAAAATCGGCGGCCAGGTGTTCAGCATGCCGAGGTGGGCGAACAGCTTGTTCAGCCCGTAGAACCCCACCCCGATCATCACGCCGGTGAAGATCTTCAGGCTGAGCCCGCCCGCGCGCACATGCAGGTACGCGAACGGCAGCGCGAGCGCCATCATCACCAGCACCGCCCAGGGGTAGAAGAGCTTGCTCCAGAAGGCGATCTCGTAGACCCCGGTCTGCTGCCGGTTCTCGGCCAGGTGCCTGATGTACTGCGCGAGGTCCAGGCCGGCCATGCGCTCAGGCTGCACCATCAACACGCCGAAGATGTCGGGCCGCAGTTCCGAGCGCCACGTGCGCGCCTCGTCGCGGATCACCCGCGTGCCCTCGCTCGTCGGCTCGGCCGCTCCCGGGGCGAGCTGCGGCAGCCTCGTCTCGACGACATTCGTCAGCGTCCATCCCGCACCCTGGGCGTACGCGCCCGACTCCGCGGTCGTGATCGACCGCAGCCGGTACTCGCGGTCGAACTCGAAGATCCGCCAGTCGCGCGTCGTGCCGGCGTCGGGCGACACCTTCATCACGTTGATGAAGCGGAAGGCCTCGACGCCGCCGCCCGGATCCTTCAGGACATCCCGCACCCACACGCCGGAACGGAAGTCGCGCACGCTGATCTGCGAGCCGGTCGCCTTCAGCCGGACCCGCTGTGCCAGCTGCTCGGCCGGAGGCGACAGGAACTCGCCGAGGACGTAGGTCAGCGCGACGAGGGCGAGCCCGATGATCAGCACGCTGTTCAGCAGCGCGCCGGTGCTCATGCCGGACACGCGCATGATCGTGAACTCGGAATTCGCGGCCAGCTTGGACAGGGCGTAGATGGTCCCGATCAGGGCGGCGATCGGCATCAGTTCGTAGGTGCGCGACGGCAGCGTGAGCGCGACATACGAGAAGGCGTGATGGAGCTGGAAGCCGCGCCGCCCGATCTCGTCGAGCTGCTGCACCATGTCGAAGAACAGGAAGAGCGACAGCAGCGCGAAGAGAACGAACACCGTGGCCACCACGATCTCGCTCCAGAGGTAGCGGCGCAGCGTCCTCACTTCGCGCCCTCCCGGCGCCGGCCGAACAGCCGGAGCGGATTCCAGCCGTGGAGGAACAGCCGGCGCGCGAACAGGACGACGATCACGGCCAGCACCGCGCCGTGCACCACCCAGACGCCGAGGCCGAAGCTCAGGCGGTCCTGCTGCACGTACGCCTGCACCGTGTTGAGCACATTGACGTACACCGCGAATGCGAGCACGGCGATGATCAGGTTGATCGACCGGCCGACGCGCGGATTCGTGTACGACAGCGGGATGGCGAGCAGCGTGACCAGCAGCGCCATCACCGGCGCGCCGATGCGCCAGAGGATCTCGCCCAGGTTGGTCGCCGTCGGCTGCGTGACCAGCTGGAAGGTCGGCAGCGCCTTCGCGCGCCGCTCCCCGATGGGACGGTCGGGACGGCTTTCGATCCGGATCGAATAGCTGTCGAACTCCAGGGTCCGGTACTCGAGCTGGCCGGGCGCGCCCTCGTAGCGCCGGCCCTTCTTCAGCACGATGTAGCGGTCGCCGTTGGGCGCGACCTCGATGATCCCGTTCTGCGCCACGACCAGCGTCTCGCGCCCGTGGCTCCTGGCGCTGACGAACACGTTCCTCACCTCGCCGCCCTCGAAGTCGACGGACTCGACGAAGAACACGCGCTCGGCGCCGCCCGACTCGATGAAGCGGCCCGGAGCGACACGGCTGACATCGTCGCGCTGCGCGAAGCGCGTGCGGGCATCCTCGATCTGCGCCTGCGACCACGGCGTGACGAAGAACGCGAGCAGGCCGATCGCGATCACGATCGGCCACGCGAAGCGCAGCACCGGTCCGACCCACGCCAGCAGGCTCTGCCCGGCAGCGAACCACACCACCATCTCGGAATCCCGGTACGCGCGCGACAGCGTCATCAGCACCGCGACGAACAGCGTCAGCGTCAGGATGACCGGCAGCCAAGTGAGCGCCGTCAGCGCGACCAGCTGCACCACCGCCTCGTTGTCGACGCGGCCGCCCGCGGCCTGGCCGAGGATGCGCACCAGGCCGACCGAGAAGAGGATCGAGAAGAGCACGGTGAACACGGCGCTCGCCGTGCTCGTGAGTTCCGCGATGATGGAGCGACGGAAGATCATCCGCCGGGGCGCGCGATGCAGGGCAAGACAGTCAGGGAAAGGCAGGCCGCGCTATATACTGCTCGCCGGCTCGCAGAGCCATGCACGGACGCCAGGAGCAACTGACGAGAGTGGCCCTCACGCCGCGCATTCCTTGAACGCCTCGCCGATGGGACGAAAGCACGCATCGCGCGACTTTTCAGAGGGAAATCCTCGATGGAATTTAGCACAAAGGTCGGCCGCCCCGAGACCGTGAAGGCCGATGCCGTCGTCGTCGGCGTGCATGCCGACGGCGAGTTGACCGCAACGGCGAAGGCGCTCGACACCGCCGCCGGCGGCGCGCTGAAGGCCGCCGTGAAGAGCGGCGACATGGCCGGCAAGCGCGGCTCCCAGCTGCTGCTGCGCGGCCTCAAAGGGGTGGCCGCGCCGCGCGTGCTGCTGGTCGGCCTCGGCGGCAAGGACGACTTCAACGAGAAGGCCTACGCCGACGCGGTGCGCGCGAGCGTCAAGGCGTTCGGGACCGCCGTGAAGGACGTCGCGCTGGCCGCGGCCGACTGGAAGGTGAAGGGCCGCGACCTCGAATGGCAGGCGCGCGCGCTCGCGATCGCCGCGCGCGAGACCGCGTTCCGCAGCGACGAGCTGAAGAGCAAGCGCGAGCCCGACGGCAACGGCGTCGACCACGTCGGCCTGCTGCTGGGCGGCCGCGACGCGGCGGCGGAGCGCGGGCTGCACCACGGCACCGCGATCGCCAACGGCATGGAAGTCGCGAAGCGGCTCGGCAACCTGCCGCCGAACATCTGCACGCCGGCCTACCTCGGGGAGCAGGCGCGCAAGATTGCGCGCCAGTGGAAGCTGGGCGTCGAGGTGCTCGAGGCCAAGCAGATCGAAGCGCTGAAGATGGGATCCTTCCTCGCGGTCGCCAGAGGCTCGACGCAGCCCCCGCGGCTCATCGTCATGAAGTACAACGGCGCCGGGACCAAGGCGGCGCCGGTCGTGCTCGTCGGCAAGGGCATCACGTTCGATTCCGGCGGCATCTCGCTGAAACCGGGCGCGGCGATGGACGAGATGAAGTACGACATGTGCGGCGCCGCCAGCGTGCTCGGCACGATGCGCGCGCTCGCCGAGCTGAAGCTGAAGCTCAACGTCGTCGGCGTCGTCGCCGCCTGCGAGAACATGCCGGCGGGCAACGCCACGAAGCCGGGCGACATCGTGACGTCGATGTCCGGCCAGACGATCGAGATCCTGAACACCGACGCCGAAGGCCGGCTGATCCTGTGCGACGCCCTCACCTACGCCGAGCGCTTCAAGCCGGCCGTGGTGGTCGACATGGCCACGCTGACCGGCGCCTGCGTGGTGGCGCTCGGCAACGTGAACTCGGGCCTGTTCGCGAACAACGAGGACCTCGCCGGCGAACTGCTGGCGGCGAGCAAGTCCGCGGGCGACGCCGCGTGGCGCATGCCGCTCGACGAGGACTACCAGGAACAGCTGAAGTCGAACTTCGCCGACATGGCGAACATCGGTACGCCGGGCAACGCCGGCGCCGTGACCGCCGCCTGCTTCCTGTCGCGCTTCGCCAAGAACTACGCCTGGGCGCACATCGACATCGCCGGCACCGCGTGGAAGAGCGGCGCTGCGAAGGGCGCCACCGGCCGTCCCGTGCCGCTGCTGGCGCAGTTCCTGATCAACCGGGCGGACTGAGCGCCGGCGTGACGCGCATCGACTTCCACTTCAACGTCGATCACCGCGTCCACTACGCGTGCCGCGTGACGCGCAAGGCGCGCGCGGCCGGCAAGCGGCTCGTCGTCTACGCGCGCAGCGCCGAGCGCCTTGCGCAGTACGACGCCGCGCTCTGGACGTTTTCCGCGCTCGACTTCGTGCCGCACGTGTACGTGAACTCGCCGCTGGCGGCAGCCACGCCGGTCCTGCTTGCGCTCGACCATGCGGCGGCCCCGGCGAGCGACGTGCTGCTGACGCTGGACGACGACGCGCCGCCGGACTTCCCGTCGCTCTTCGGGCGCTACGAGCGCGTGATCGAAGTGGTGTCGCGCGACGAGACCGACCGGGCCCGCGCGCGTTCGCGCTTCAAGGCGTACAAGGACCGCGGCTTCCAGCCGGTCGCGCACGAAGGGCAGCCGTGAGCAGCGGCCGCGGGATCACCGACCTCGAGCGGCTGACCCGGCCGGGCGGAAAGGTGCTGCCCGACGACGAGACGATCCCGGTGCTGACCGAGCGGCTGGTGCTGCCGTCGCTCGAGCTCGACACCTCGCTGCCTGCACTGGCCACGGCGGACACCGTCGCCCCGGACGTGGCGGCCACCGAGGCGGCCGGCGCGGAAACTGCCACGGCCGGGACGGCGGCGCCCGACGACGAGGTCGCGAACACCGCCTTCCCGCTGCCGGCCGCCGCTGCGGTCGACGTCGAGGCCATGCTGACACCGTCCGGCGCGCCGTTCGTGGCTGCTGCGCCACCGGCGCCGGTCGAGCGCGAGGCGGCGCTCGAGCCCGAGGCGACGGTCGCGCCCGTGGGCAGGAGCGACCCCGAGATGGCCATCGAGGCCGAGGCCATCGTCGAGCCCGAACCGATCATCGAACGCGAGGCGAGCGTCGAGCCCGATCTGATCATCGAACCCGACTTGATCGTCGAGTGCGAGCCCACCACCGAGCGCGCGCTCATCATCCCGCCTGAAGCCGTGTTCGAGCCCGAGACGTTGGCCGCGCCCGCGGTGACGATCGCTCCCGAAACGACAGTCGCAACCGGGATGACCCTCGCCGCCGAGGCGGCGATCGACTGGGCGGAAGTCGAAGAGCGCGCGCGCGACGCGCTGCTGCGCGAACTTCAGCTGCGACTCTCGTCCGAACTCGATCGCCATCTGCGCGAACGCCTGCAGCCGACCCTCGTTCGGATGCTGCTTGCGACGGTCACCGAACTGCGGCCGTCGATCGAGGCCGCGGTCCGCGAAGCGGTGACGCGCGCCGTCGCTGCCGAGATCGCGCGCCAGCGCTCCCGCGGTTAGCGCCTGCTGACGCCTGGCGCGCGCCATGCGCCGGGTCCGGCGGGACCCGTTCCCCTAGAATTGCCGTTTCCCCACGCCGCCTGCGGCGCTTCCTTCATGACGACCACGAACGCTGCCGCCGGCCCCGAACTCGCCAAGAGCTTTGAACCCGCTGCCATCGAGGCGCGGTGGGCGCCGGTGTGGGAATCGCGCGGCTACTTCGACGCCGGCGCCGACCCGTCCAGGCCATCCTTCTCGATCCAGCTGCCGCCGCCGAACGTCACCGGCCTGCTGCACATGGGTCATGGCTTCAACCACACCATCATGGACGCGCTGACGCGCTACCACCGGATGGCGGGCTTCAACACGCTGTGGCTGCCGGGCACCGACCATGCGGGAATCGCCACGCAGATCGTCGTCGAGCGCCAGCTCGAGGCGCAGGGCACGAGCCGAGCGACGATCGGCCGCGGCGCGTTCAACGCGAAGGTCTGGGAGTGGAAGGACTTCTCGGGCGGCACCATCCTGCGGCAGATGCGCCGTCTGGGCGATTCGGTCGACTGGAGCCGCACGTACTTCACGATGGACGAGAAGCTGTCCAGCGTGGTGGTCGAGACCTTCGTGCAGCTGTACGAACAGGGACTGATCTACCGCGGCAAGCGGCTCGTCAACTGGGACCCGAAGCTGCAGACGGCCGTGTCGGACCTCGAGGTCGAGACCGAGGAGGAAGACGGCCGGCTGTGGGAGATCCGCTATCCGGCGGCCGACGGCGCTCATGATCCACATTCGGGTGTCGTGGTCGCGACCACGCGCCCCGAGACCAGGCTGGGCGACGTCGCAGTGGCGGTCCACCCCGAGGACGAGCGCTACACCGCGCTCGTCGGCCAGCAGGTCATGCTGCCGCTGACCGGCCGGACGATTCCCGTGATCGCCGACGCCATGGTCGACCGCGAGTTCGGCACGGGTTGCGTGAAGATCACGCCGGCGCACGATTTCAACGACTTCGAAGTCGGCAAGCGGCATGGCCTCGAACCGATCCCGATCTTCACGCTGACCGCGACGGTCAACGACAACGCGCCGGAAAAGTACCGCGGGCTCGACCGCTACGTCGCGCGCAAGCGCGTGCTCGAGGACCTGCGCGCCGCCGGCCTCGTCGTATCGGAGAAGCCGCACAAGATGATGGTGCCCCGCTGCGGGCGCACCGGCGAAGTCGTCGAGCCGACGCTGTCGGAGCAGTGGTACATGGCGATGAGCAAGCCCGCGCCGGCCGGCACGCTGCATCCGGGCCAGTCGATCGCGCAGGTCGCGCTCGACGCCGTCGCGCGCGGCGACGTGAAGATCTTTCCCGAGCAGTGGCTCGCGGTCTACAACCAGTGGCTCGGGAACATCCAGGACTGGTGCATCTCGCGCCAGTTGTGGTGGGGCCACCAGATCCCGGCGTGGTACGACGAGCATGGCAACGTGTTCGTCGCGCGCAATGAAGCGGAGGCGGCGGCGCAAGCGAAGGCCGCGGGCAGCGCGGGCCCGCTGACGCGCGATGCGGACGTGCTCGACACCTGGTACTCGTCGGCGATGGTTCCCTTCTCCACGCTCGGCTGGCCGAGCCCGCAGGGCGCGGACAAGGTCGCGTACGACCTCTACCTGCCGTCGACCGTGCTCGTCACCGGCTACGACATCATCTTCTTCTGGGTCGCCCGGATGATCATGATGACGACGCACTTCACCGGGCGCGTGCCGTTCCGGGACGTCTATATCCACGGCATCGTGCGCGACGCCGAGGGCAGGAAGATGTCGAAGAGCGAGGGCAACACGCTCGACCCGATCGACATCATCGACGGCATCGACCTCGACGCGCTGGTGAAGAAGAACACCACGGGCCTGCGGCGCCCCGAGGACGCGCCGAAGGTCGCGGCGAAGGTGAAGAAGCACTTCCCGGCGGGCATCGCGCCGTACGGCGCCGACGCGCTGCGCTTCACGATGGCGGCGTACGCCACGCTCGGCCGCAACATCAACTTCGACCTCAAGCGCTGCGAGGGCTACCGCAACTTCTGCAACAAGCTGTGGAACGCCACCCGCTTCGTGCTGATGAACACCGAGGGCCGCGACTGCGGGCTCGACCCGGCCGCGCCCGTGGAACTGTCGGCGGTCGACCGCTGGATCATCGGCGAACTGCAGCGCGTCGAGGCCGCGGTTGCGCAAGGGTTCGCGGAGTACCGGCTCGACAACGTCGCCAACGCGATCTATTCGTTCGCCTGGAACGAGTACTGCGACTGGTACGTGGAGCTGGCGAAGGTGCAACTGGCTGAAGGAACCAATGCGGGCAACGAGGCCGCGCAGCGCGGCACCCGCCGCACGCTCGTGCGCGTGCTCGAGGTGCTGCTGCGGCTGGCGCATCCGGTCATCCCGTTCATCACCGAGGAGCTGTGGCAGAAGGTCTCGGTGCTCGCCGGCAAGCGCAAGGATGGCGAGGAGACGTCGATCATGGTGCAGCCGTTCCCGCGGCCGGAGCCGGCGAAGATCGATCCGCAGGCCGACGCCGAGGTCGCGCTGATGAAGCGCGCGATCGACGCCCTGCGCAACCTGCGCAGCGAGATGAACCTGTCGCCCGCGCAGAAGGTGCCGCTCGTCGCGTCCGGCGACGCGCGGGCGCTCGCAGCCTACGCGCCGTACATGCAGGCGCTGGCGCGGCTGTCCGAGGTGCAGGTCGTTGCCGACGTCAATGCAGCGTCCAGCGGCGCGGCCGCGCCGATCAAGGTCGTCGACGACCTGCGCCTGATGCTGAAGATCGAGGTCGACGTCGCGGCCGAGCGCGAGCGGCTGGGCAAGGAAGTCGAGCGGCTCGAGAACGAAATCCGCAAGGCCGAGGTCAAGCTGGGCAACGCGAGCTTCGTCGAGCGCGCGCCAGCGGCGGTCGTGGCGCAGGAGAAGGAGCGCCTCGCCGGCTTCGGCGCGACGCTTGCGAAGGTGCGGGACCAACTGGGCCGTCTGCCGGCGGCGTGACGCGCGCCGCTGCGGCCTGACGCGGGCCACTACTTCGTGATCGTCGGTGCTGGTGCTGGTGCCGGTGACTGTGACTGTGCGGGTGCGGGTGGGGTTGCGGGCGCGGGCGCGGGTGCTGGTGCCGGCGCGGGTCCGGGTGCCGCCGGCAGCGGTGTCGCGGGAGCGGACGCCGGCGCCTGCGGCGCCGGAGCTGCGGTTCCGTTCGCTGGCGGCACGGGCACCATCACTCCGGGGGAGATCGGGATCTCGGGAACCACGCTGATGCCATTGACCCAGTGGCGCGTCTCGCCGAAGCAGGTCGTCGGCAGTCCCACCTTCTCGTCGTAGTGAAGCGACACGCGGCGTCCCATCGCGGCGTTGATCTGCGCCGCGACCTGGTCGTCCCACACGGTGAAGTAGAACTTCTCCGGGGTCGCGCCGGGCATCGAGATCATCGAGAGCTCGCCCTCCCAGGTCTTGCAGAGCCAGCCCTTCTTCGAGAACTTCTGCACCCAGCCCGCGCGCTCGCCGGTCGAGTAGTTCCACTTCAGCACGACGATGAAGTACAGCGTGACCAGAACCGCCGGCACGACAAGCAGCCAGAAGAAGAGCTTGAGCCGCGACGGACCGCGACGTGGAGCAGCAGGTGCGTTCATCGGCGCTTCAGGAAGTGGATGTAGTCCTTGCCGACGTTCTGCTGCTCAAGCAGTTGATTGCCGGTCTGCTTGCAGAACGCCTGGAAGTCCCGGTTGGAACCGGGGTCCGTCGAGACGACCTTCAGCACCTGGCCCTGAAGCATGTCCGCGAGGGCCTTCTTGGCACGCAGGATCGGCAACGGGCAATTGAGTCCCCGCGTGTCGATCTCCTTGTCGGCCGCAATGTTCAACGGCGGTGGTGGCTGCATGGTCTGGCGGCTTGCACTCGGGCCTGGGCGAAGGCGCGATTCTAGCCTCGGGGCACCCCTGGATACCGCATCCCGGCTAAGTCGCGGCCGAAGGCAGCCCGCGCGATCCCGTCTACCCTGCGAGCCTGGTTCGTTGAAGACGAAGGAAGTGCGATGAAGTGGATCAATGCAGCTCTGGTCGCCGGCGCTGCGCTCGCGGCAGCGGGCGGTGCGCAGGCCGCGGGCGTGGGAGTGCGCGCCGGCACGACGGGCGTCGGCGGGGACGTCGGTTTCAGCCTGATGCCCACGCTGTCGGCGCGCCTTGGCTACTCCGGCCTCTCGTACAGCCGCACCATCGACGTCACCGACGTCGAGTACGACGGCCGACTGCGACTGTCCAATCTCAACCTGTTGCTCGACTTCAGCCCGCTGCCCGGGCCCTTCCGCATTACCGGCGGGCTCATCTTCAACGACAACAAGATCGACGTCACCGGGCGTCCCAGCGGCGGCACGTTCACGCTGAACGGGCAGGCTTACCCGGCCGCCGCGATCGGCAGCCTGTCCGGCACCGTCAAGTCCGGCAACAGCGCGGCGCCTTACCTGGGCATCGGCTACGGCAACGTCGCCGGCCTCGGCGTGAACTTCTACTTCGACCTCGGAGTGATG
>JBFZCF010000017.1:0-17822 GCA_041308065.1 Burkholderiales bacterium | reverse complement strand
CGTGTCGGTGCCGGTCGTCGGCTCGGTGACGCCCATCGACTGCAGCCGCAGCTCGCCGGTCGCGATGCGCGGCAGGTACTTCTGCTTCTGCTCTTCCGAACCGTGCCGCAGCAGCGTGCCCATGTTGTACATCTGGCCGTGGCACGCGCCGGAGTTGCCGCCCGCGCGGTTGATCTCTTCCATGATCACGCTCGCCTCGGCCAGCCCGAGCCCGGAGCCGCCGTAGTCGGTCGGGATCAGCGCGGCCAGCCAGCCGGCCTTGGTCAGCGCGTCGACGAATTCCTCCGGGTAGCCGCGGCGCTCGTCGACCTCGCGGTGATACTCGTCGGGGAACTGTGCGCAGAGGTCGCGGACGGCGTCGCGGATGTCCTGGAAGCGGTCGTCGGTGCTGCTCAGCATGAGTCACTCCGAATGTGGGCTGCGCGCGGGACGGCGCAAACGCAGAAGCATGGCCCGGAAAGCGGGCCGGAACAATTCCAAATCCGCAAAGGACGCGTTCCGATTCCCGATAGGGCCGATTCCGCGGGGCGGACCCCCGGTCAGCGCCGCGTCAGCGGCCGCAGCGCAAGCAACCCGATCGCCGGCCCGATCGCGACCGGCACGAACCACCATTCCATCGGCAGCCGCTGCGCCAGCCAGGTGGCGAGCTGCACGCTGACGACCGTGATCGCGAAGCCGATCGAGTTCACGATCGTCAGCGCCGAGCCGACGAACTCCTTCGGCGCCGTGGCCGCGTTGAGCGCCGAGAACTGCGGCGAATCGCCGACGACGACGATCCCCCAGAACACCATGAACGCGAGGAATCCCGATGCGGGCAGCGTGAACGCCAGCGGCGACAGCAGGCAGGCGAGCCCCGACAGCGACAGCTGGCCGAATGCCACGCGTGCGCTGCCGATGAAGCGCGACAGGAGGCCGCCGCCGACGCACCCGAGCGCGCCGGCCGCAATGACGACGAAGCTCCAGAACGAGACGTCGATCGCCTGCCGGTGCATCGCTCCGTAGCCGGACAGCAGGATCGGCACGAAGGCCCACAGCGTGTAGAGCTCCCACATGTGCCCGAAGTAGCCGGAGGCCGACGCCCGGAACGCCGGGCTGCGGAAGGCGCGCACGACCGCGCCTGGATCGAAGCGCGCGGCCTGCGCCAGGTAGGGACCCTCGGGCACCAGCGCGTACATCAGCAGGCCGCCGCCCGCCGCGAGCAGCGACAGGGTGATCGATACCGTGTCCCATGGCAGTCCGCCGTCGAACCCGCGCACCAGGTGCGGCAGGGCCGTGCCGAGCACCAGCGCGCCGACCAGGAAGCCGAGCGCGCCGCCGAGGCCCTGGCGGTACCAGCTGGCGGCGATCTTCATGCCCACCGGGTAGATGCCGGCGAGGAAGAAGCCGGTGACGAAGCGCAGCGCGAGCAGGGCGAGGTACGGCGCCTCGAGGTGAGGCAGGGCCAGCATCAGCGCGTTGGCGCCGGCGCCGAACAGTGCCGAAGCCAGGAACACCGCGCGCGCGCGAAAGCGGTCGGCAATGTTCAGCAGCGCGAACACCAGCGTGCCGGTGATGAACCCCAGTTGCACGGCCGACGTCACCGCCGCCACGGCCTGATCGCCGAGCGCGAACTGCCGCTCCAGGTCGGGCAGCAGGGCATTGCCCGCGAACCACAGCGAGGTGCCGGCGAACTGCGACAGCACGATGACCGGCAATACGCGCGCGGGGCGCTGCGTATCGACGGCCGTCGTCATGCCACGTCGATGACGACGTTGCCGAGTGCCTGGCCGCCTTCGACCAGCTCGTGAGCCTCGGCGATGCGCGCCAGCGGCAGCCTTCCGTCGAGGTTGTGCTTCAGGCGGTCCTGGTTCAGCAGGGCGGTGACGCCCGCCAGCCCGGACTTGCGGTCCGCGTCCGACAGGTTGTAGACGATGAAGAACTGCAGGCGCGCGTTCTTGAGGATCGCCGGGAAGAACGGCACCGGGATCTCCGGCAGGCTGCTGCCGTACGCCGTGATCTCGCCGTCGCGCCGCAGCGCGGCCATATCGGTCTTCAGGTTGACCGCGAGGTCGAGTTCGACGATGCGATCGACACCCGTGCCGGCAGTAAGGTCGAGGCAACGCTGCGCGACGTCTTCAGTCCGGTAGTTGACGATCACGTCCGCGCCCGCGTCGCGCGCCAGCGCAGCCTTGGCCGCGCCACTGACCGTCGCGACGACGAGTCGGGCGCCGGCGATCTTCGCGAACTGGATCGCGTAGTGACCGACGGCGCCCGCGCCGCCGGCGACCAGCACCGTCTTGCCCGCGACGCCGCCGTTGCAGTGGACCGCGTGGTACGCCGTCAGCGCGGGGATGCCGAGACAGGCGCCGGCCTCCAAGCTGGTGTTCGCCGGGAGCGGCACGGCCTGCTGCGCCGGCAGGACGACGAACTGCGCCGCGGTGCCGCACGGACGGCCCCACGCGGCGTTCCACACCCACACGCGCTCGCCGAGGCGACCGGGGGGCACGCCGTCGCCGACCTGGTCGATGACGCCCGCGCCGTCGCTGTGCGGAACGATGCGCGGGAACGGCAACTCGCGGCTGCGCACGCCGCCGCGCGTCTTCACGTCGGACGGATTGACGCCGGACGTGGCCAGCCGGACCCGCACCTCGCCGGGACCGGCCTCGGGGGTCTCG
This sequence comes from Burkholderiales bacterium, assembly GCA_041308065.1. GTDB lineage: Bacteria > Pseudomonadota > Gammaproteobacteria > Burkholderiales > Burkholderiaceae_F > JAOUJD01. The sequence goes on along the minus strand of JBFZCF010000017.1, from coordinate 15,168 downwards.
ATCTCGCCGACGGTCAGGACTTCGCGGGCAGGGCCAGTGCGGGTGTAGAAGGCGGCGAGCATCGGGTCCTCCGGTCGGTCGGCGAAGTCAGGTCACGGCGATGATGCCAGCGCGGGCGCCGGTGCCCGCGCGCACGGCGTCACCGGCCGGCCTTCGCTCCAATCAGCTTCATCAGCGGCCGCTCGGCGGCATAGGCGTAGCACGAGTCGACCTTCTTCTCGAGCGCGAAGCCCTCGGTCTCGCGGCCGTTCAGGCGGTTGTACGGGACCACCGTCTGGTACGCCGCGGTGCCCATGGCGATCAGCATCTCCGCCAGGTGCGTGCAACTCGCCGCCCCCACGAGGCGTCGCTTGATCGTGTAGGTCCAGCCAGAGCCGATCTTCATGCCGACGACCGTCTGCAGGCTGGCCGCGGCCTCCGGGCAGACGTCGTACGGTGTCGCGTCGCTGACGGCTTCGAGGGCGACGACTTCCAGGTCGGGAGAGAGCACCATCCGGATCGACATCCGGTGCATCGGCTCACCGGCCGCGACGACGCGCCCGGAGCCGAGCAGGGGCACGTCCATGCCCTTGGTGTCGACCAGCGTGCATTCGATGTCGAACAGGCCGTCGCCGCGGAGGTAACCGTGGAAGTCGAGGCGGCGATGGTGAAGCTCGGTGCGGTCGGCGGGCGGAGAGAGCGGCATGACGATGGCCTTCGGCGTGGCGTCCGGCGACGGTACCAGCCCGCGCCGCGTCTGCGCTGGCGACGGTGCGACTGAGCTCGCGCAACGCGGCCGTCCTACGCCGCCGCGTTCAACCCGTTCTCGAAGTGCTCCTTCATCAGGCGCGCCGCGCGCCGCGCGTCGCGCGCGCGCAGCGCGGCCATCATCGCGCGGTGCTCGGCGAGCGAGTCGTCGAGCCGTCCCTGCCTGAACAGCGAGAGGTGGCGGTTGATCTTCATGATCTTGCGCAGGTCGGCCACGATCTGCCGGCGCCAGCGGTTGCCGGCGATCTCCAGCAGCTTGAAGTGGAAGGCCTCGTTGGTCGCGAAGAACGCGTCGCGCTGCTTCAGCTGGCGCTCGAGGCGGTCGTGCAGCGCCTGCAGTTCGGCAAGCTGCGCTTCGGTGGCCTTGCGGGCGACCTCGGCGGCGGCGTCGCTCTCCAGCAGCGAGAGCAGGTGATAGACCTGCGTCACGTCGTCGCGCGAGGTCTCGGCGACATAGGCGCCGCGGCGCGGCTTCATCGTCACCAGGCCCTCGACCGCGAGCACCTTCAGCGCCTCGCGCAGGGGAGTGCGGCTGATTCCCATCTCGGCCGCGATCTTGAGTTCGTCGATCCAGGCGCCCGGTTCGAGCTGTCGCGCGAAGATGCGCTGGCGCAACTGCTCGGCGACCTCCTCGTAGAGCGCGCGGCGGGCCAGCGGGCGCTGGCTGCTGGGGGGCTCGGTGGCGGTGGCGGCGACCGGCAGGGGCATGGACGGATTCGGCAGGATGCGGTGACGGCTGGGCTTGACGGGCAAAACCTAATACATAATTATAGATTATGATCCTGGTGTCAAATGACTCCGGCAACCGGTTCACACTCGCCACTTCCGACGATCCGAGGACGACATGAGCCACCACCCTGACGAATTCCCGCGGGTCTCGCTCGAGCAGTGGACCCGGGCCGCGTCGAAAGTCGCGCCCGGCGGCGACGTCGCGGCGCTGAACTGGACGACGCCCGAAGGCCTCGTCGTGAAGCCGCTGTACACGGCGGCGGACGTCGCCGCGCTGCCGCGTCCCGAACTCGCCGACACGCTGCCCGGCTTCGCGCCGTTCATCCGCGGTCCGCAGCCGACCATGTACGCGGTGCGCCCGTGGACCATCCGGCAGTACGCAGGCTTCTCCACGGCCGAGGACTCCAACGCCTTCTACCGCAAGAGCCTCGACGCCGGCGGCCAGGGCGTGAGCGTCGCCTTCGACCTGGCCACGCACCGGGGTTACGACAGCGACCACCCGCGCGTGGTCGGCGACGTCGGCAAGGCGGGCGTGGCGATCGACTCGGTCGAGGACATGAAGATCCTGTTCGACGGCATCCCGCTCGACAAGGTCTCGGTGTCGATGACGATGAACGGCGCGGTGCTGCCGGTGCTGGCGGGCTACGTCGTCGCGGGCGAGGAGCAGGGCGTTTCGCAGGACAAGCTCGCCGGGACCATCCAGAACGACATCCTCAAGGAGTTCATGGTCCGCAACACGTACATCTATCCGCCCGAGCCCTCGATACGCATCATCGCGGACATCATCGAGCACACCGCGCGGCACATGCCGAAGTTCAACTCGATCTCGATCTCCGGCTATCACATGCAGGAGGCGGGGGCGAACCAGGCGCTGGAACTCGCGTTCACGCTGGCCGACGGCAAGGAGTACGTGAAGACCGCGATCGCGCGCGGGCTCGACGTCGACGACTTCGCGCCGCGGCTGTCGTTCTTCTGGGCGATCGGGATGAACTTCTATCTCGAGATCGCGAAGATGCGCGCCGCGCGCCTGCTGTGGTGCCGGATCATGCAGGACTTCGGCGCGAAGAACCCCAAGAGCCTGATGCTGCGCACGCACTGCCAGACCTCGGGCTGGAGCCTCACCGAGCAGGACCCGTACAACAACGTCGTGCGCACCGCCATCGAGGCCATGGCCGCGGTGTTCGGCGGCACCCAGAGCCTGCACACCAACAGCTTCGACGAGGCGATCGCGCTGCCGACCGAGTTCTCGGCCCGCATCGCCCGCAACACGCAGCTGATCCTGCAGGAAGAGACGCACATCACCAGCGTCGTCGACCCGTGGGCCGGCAGCTACATGATGGAGACGCTCACCCAGCAGATGGCCGGGAAGGCGCAGGCCATCATCGACGAGGTCGACGCGATGGGCGGCATGGTCAAGGCGGTCGCGAGCGGGTGGGCCAAGCTCAAGATCGAGGAGAGCGCGGCGCAGAAGCAGGCGCGCGTCGACTCCGGCGCCGACGTGATCGTCGGCGTCAACAAGTACAGGCTCGCGAAGGAAGATCCGGTCGACATCCTCGAGGTCGACAACCACAGGGTGCGCGAGCAGCAGGTGGCGCGACTGGCGCGGATCCGCGCGGCGCGCGACAGCGCCAGGGTGAAGTCGTGCCTGGCCGCGCTCACCGACGCCGCGCGCTCCGGCACCGGTAACCTGCTCGCCCTTGCGATCGAAGCCACGCGCGCCCGCGCCACCGTCGGGGAGATCAGCGATGCCCTTGAAGCCGTTTACGGCCGCCACCGCGCGGACATCCAGAAGGTGACCGGCGTGTACGCCGCCGCCTACGACTCCGCCGAGGGCTGGGAGCAACTCAAGGCCGAGATCGCCGCGTTCGGCGAGGCCGAGGGTCGCCGTCCGCGCGTGATGATCGCCAAGCTCGGGCAGGACGGACACGATCGCGGTTCGAAGGTCGTGGCCACCGCGTTCGCCGACCTCGGGTTCGACGTCGACATCGGCCCGCTGTTCCAGACGCCCGAAGAGTGCGCGCGCCAGGCGATCGAGAACGACGTGCACGCGGTCGGCGTGAGCACGCTGGCCGCGGGCCACAAGACGCTGGTGCCGGCGATCATCGACGAGCTGAAGAAGCAGGGCGGCGGCGACATCGTCGTGTTCGTCGGCGGCGTGGTCCCGCAGCAGGACTACGACTTCCTTTACCAGGCCGGCGTCAAGGGCATCTTCGGCCCGGGCACGCCGATCCCGGTGAGTGCGAAGGAAGTGCTGGAGCAGATCAAGGCGTCGCGCGGCTGATCGCGGGGCGGCCGCCTTCACCTCCATCCAACATGCTCGCCACCGACGAGGCCCTGCTGCACGACTTGCTCGAGGAGCGGGGGCCGCGCCAGCGACGCGCGCTGGCCCGGACCATCACGCTGCTGGAGAGCAGGCGGGCCGACCACCGGGCCCGCGCCGACGAACTGCTGAACGCACTGCTGCCCGCGAGCGGCAAGTCGCTGCGCATCGGCCTGTCCGGCGTGCCGGGCGTCGGCAAGAGCACCTTCATCGAGGTGCTGGGTCTGCATCTGATCGAGCGCGGCCACCGTGTAGCCGTCCTGGCGGTCGACCCCTCGTCGAGCGTCAGCGGCGGCTCGATCCTCGGCGACAAGACCCGGATGGAGCAGTTGTCGGTCAACGAGGGCGCCTTCATCCGGCCCAGCCCGGCCTCGGGCACCCTGGGCGGCGTCGCCGAGAAGACGCGCGAGGCGCTGCGCGTGTGCGAGGCCGCCGGGTACGACGTCGTCATCGTCGAGACGGTCGGCGTCGGCCAGAGCGAGGTCGCCGTGGCCGGCATGACCGACGTCTTCGTGGTGCTGCAACTGCCCAACGCCGGCGACGACCTGCAGGCCATCAAGAAGGGCGTGATGGAGCTGGCGGACATCGTCGTCATCAACAAGGCCGACCTCGACGACGCGGCCGCGATGCGCGCGCGGGCGCAGATCACGAGCGCGCTGCGCCTGCTGGGCCCGCACGCGCATGTGGCCGCCCGGGTGCTGCAGCTGTCGGCGCTGAAGGCCACCGGGCTGGCCGAGTTCTGGGCGGCCGTCACCGGCTTCGTCGAGCAGCAGAAGGCGCGCGGCCGCTTCGAGCAGCGCCGCCACGAACAGGACGAGGCGTGGATGTGGCAGCTGATCGAGGCCGGCCTGACGCAGCGCTTCCGCCGTCATCCGGCCGTCCGCGAGGCGCTGGCCGGCTACTCCGTGGACGTCCGGGCCGGCCGCGTGGCCGCCTCGGTGGCGGCGCGGCGGCTGCTCGACCTCGCGCGCGACGACCCATCCCAATGAATTCCCGCTGGAAGATCGAGGAGAGCTAGACCATGCACAACATCATCGAAGCGCTGGAGGCCAAGCGCGATGCGGCGCGCCTCGGCGGTGGCCGCAAGCGCATCGATGCCCAGCACGCCAAGGGCAAGCTCACCGCGCGCGAGCGCCTCGAACTGCTGCTCGACGAGGGCACGTTCGAGGAGTGGGACATGTTCGTCGAGCACCGCTGCGCCGACTTCGGCATGGCCGACCAGAAGGTCCCGGGCGACGGCGTGGTGACCGGCTACGGGATGATCAACGGCCGCCTGGTGTTCGTCTTCAGCCAGGACTTCACCGTCTTCGGCGGCGCGCTGTCGGAGGCCCACGCCGAGAAGATCTGCAAGGTGATGGACCAGGCGATGAAGGTCGGCGCGCCGGTGATCGGACTGAACGACTCGGGCGGCGCGCGCATCCAGGAAGGCGTGGCCTCGCTCGGCGGCTATGCCGAGGTGTTCCAGCGCAACGTGATGGCGTCGGGCGTGATCCCGCAGATCAGCCTGATCATGGGCCCGTGCGCCGGCGGCGCGGTGTACTCGCCGGCGATGACCGACTTCATCTTCATGGTGAAGGACAGCTCCTACATGTTCGTCACCGGCCCGGAGGTCGTGAAGACCGTGACGCACGAGGAGGTGACCGCCGAGGAACTGGGCGGCGCCATCTCCCACACGACCAAGAGCGGCGTGGCCGACCTCGCGTTCGAGAACGACGTCGAGGCGATCCTGATGCTGCGACGGTTCTTCAACTACCTGCCGCTCAACAACAAGGAGAAGCCGCCGGTGCGCCTGGGCGGCGACCACCGCGACCGCCTCGACATGAGCCTGGACACGCTGGTCCCCGACAACCCGAACAAGGCGTACGACATCAAGGAGCTGATCCACAAGGTGGTCGACGACGGCGACTTCTTCGAGCTGCAGCCGGACAACGCGAAGAACATCGTGACCGGCTTCGCGCGCATGGAAGGCGCGTCGATCGGCATCGTCGCCAACAACCCGATGGTGCTGGCCGGCTGCCTCGACATCAAGAGCAGCATCAAGGCGGCGCGCTTCGTCCGCTTCTGCGACGCGTTCAACATCCCGGTCGTCACCTTCGTCGACGTGCCGGGCTTCATGCCGGGCACCGCGCAGGAGTACGGCGGCATCATCAAGCACGGCGCCAAGCTGCTCTACGCCTACGCCGAGTGCACGGTGCCGAAGATCACCGTCATCACGCGCAAGGCCTACGGCGGCGCGTACGACGTCATGAGCTCCAAGCACCTGCGCGGCGACGTGAACTTCGCGTGGCCCAACGCCGAGATCGCGGTGATGGGCGCCAAGGGCGCCGTGGAGATCATCTTCCGCGAGGACAAGAGCGACCCGGTCAAGCTCGCCGCGCGCGAGGCGGAATACAAGGAGCGCTTCGCCAATCCGTTCGTCGCCGGCGCGCGCGGCTACATCGACGACGTGATCCAGCCGCACGAGACGCGCCGCCGCATCTGCCGCTCGCTGGCGATGCTGAAGGACAAGAAGCTCGAGAACCCGTGGCGCAAGCACGGCAACATCCCCCTGTGACCGGATCGAGGAGACGCCAGTCATGTTCAAGAAGATCCTGATCGCGAATCGGGGAGAGATCGCCTGCCGGGTGATCAAGACCGCGCGGAAGATGGGTATCGCGACCGTCGCGGTGTATTCGGAGGCCGACGCCGACGCGCTGCACGTGTCGCTGGCCGACGAAGCGGTCCTGCTCGGCCCCGCGCCGAGCCGCGAGAGCTACCTCGTCGCCGACAAGATCATCGCGGCCTGCAAGGCGACCGGCGCCGAGGCCGTGCACCCGGGCTACGGCTTCCTGTCGGAGAACGAGGCCTTTGCGCGACGCGTCGAGGAGGAGGGCATCGCCTTCATCGGCCCCAAGCACTACAGCATCGCGGCGATGGGCGACAAGATCGCCTCGAAGAAGCTGGCCGGCGAAGCGAAGGTCAACACCATCCCGGGCTGGAACGACGCCATCGAGTCGGCCGAGCGCGCGGTGGAGATCGCGCGCGGCATCGGCTACCCGGTGATGATCAAGGCCAGCGCCGGCGGCGGCGGCAAGGGCCTGCGCGTGGCGTGGGACGACAAGGACGCGTTCGAGGGGTTCACTTCCTGCCGCAACGAGGCGAAGGCGAGCTTCGGCGACGACCGCGTCTTCATCGAGAAGTACGTCGAGGAGCCTCGGCACATCGAGATCCAGGTCCTCGGCGACGCGCACGGCAACGTGGTCTACCTCAACGAGCGCGAGTGCAGCCTGCAGCGCCGCCACCAGAAGGTGATCGAGGAGGCGCCGTCGCCGTTCATCAGCGACGCCACGCGCAAGGCGATGGGCGAGCAGGCCGTGGCGCTGGCGAAGGCGGTGCGGTACCAGAGCGCCGGCACGGTCGAGTTCGTGGTCGGCAAGGACCAGAGCTTCTACTTCCTCGAGATGAACACCCGGCTGCAGGTCGAGCACCCGGTCACCGAGTGCATCACCGGCGTCGACCTCGTCGAGCAGATGATCCGCGTCGCCGCGGGCGAGAAGCTGCCGTTCGCGCAGGACCAGGTCCCGCGCCACGGCTGGGCCATGGAGTGCCGCATCAACGCGGAGGATCCGTTCCGCAACTTCCTGCCGTCGACCGGGCGCCTGGTGCGGTACCTGCCCCCGCCCGTGACGATGGAGGCCGCGCAGCCGGTGCCCGAGGGCGGCGGCGTGCGGGTCGACACCGGCGTGTACGAGGGCGGCGAGATCCCGATGTACTACGACTCGATGATCGCCAAGCTCGTCGTGCACGGCTTCGACCGCGGCGACGCGATCCGCCGCATGCGCGAGGCCCTGAACGGCTTCGTGATCCGCGGCGTGTCGAGCAACATTCCGTTCCAGGCCGCGCTGCTCGCGCACCCGAAGTTCGTCGCCGGCGACTTCAACACCGGATTCATTGCCGAGCACTACGGCAAGGGCTTCCGCGCGCAGGACGTGCCGCACGAGGACCCGGACTTCCTGGTCGCGCTCTCCGCGGCCGCCTACCGGCGGTATCGCGAGCGCGCCGGCCGCATCACGGGGCAGCTGCCCGGCTACGAGGCGAAGATCGGCGAGGAGTTCGTCGCCATCGTCAAGGGCGAGGCCGGCATGCACGACTACGTGCCGGTGCGCATCCGGGCCGACGGCGCGATCACGGTCGAACTGCGGGGCAAGACCTACGCGATCACGCAGGACTGGACCTTCAGCGGCATCCGCGCCGGCGGCAGCTGCAACGGCCGGCCGTTCACCGCGCAGATCGAGCGCACCGGCATGTGGACGCACGTCGCGCACAACGGCCGCCGCATCGACGCCATGGTGCTGTCCGCGCGCGCCGCCGACCTGCTGCGCGTGATGCTGTTCAAGGCGCCGGCCGACATGAGCAAGTTCCTGCTGTCGCCGATGCCCGGCATGCTGGTCGACGTCGCCGTGCAGCCGGGGCAGAAGGTGCTGGCCGGCGAGCGGCTCGCGGTGATCGAGGCCATGAAGATGGAGAACGTCCTCTTCGCCACGCAGGACGGCCTGGTCGAGGAGATGCTGGCGAACAAGGGCGAGAGCCTGGCCGTGGACCAGCCGATCCTGAGGTTCGCGTGATGAACGCCAGGCCGTTCAGGATCCTCGGCATCCAGCAGGTCGCCATCGGCGGGCCGGACAAGCGGCGCCTGAAGGCGCTGTGGGTCGATCTCCTCGGCCTCTCGGTGAAGAGCACGTTCGTCAGCGAGCGCGAGAACGTCGACGAGGACATCTGCGCGCTGGGCGACGGGCCGCACGCGGTCGAGGTCGACCTGATGCAGCCGCTCGACCCGGACAGGAAGCCAGCGGTGCACGCGACGCCGCTCAACCACATCGGCCTGTGGGTCGACGACCTGCCGGTCGCCGTGGCGTGGCTCGAGCAGCAGGGCCTGCGCTTCGCGCCGGGCGGCATCCGCAAGGGCGCGGCGGGACACGACATCTGCTTCGTCCACCCGAAGGGCAACGAGCAGTTCCCGATCGGCGGCGAGGGCGTGCTGATCGAACTGGTGCAGGCGCCGCCCGAGGTGATCGCGGCGCTGGGCTGAGCGGCGCCGCGCAATCCGGCGCGATTGGACGTCCGCAGTGCACAGCGAAGGGAAGCGAACCATGGCCAGCGAAGTGCTGCCCGAACTGCTCGAGGCCGTCCGCCGTTTCGTCGACAAGCGCCTGATCCCGCTCGAAGCGCAGGTCGACGACGCCGACGAGGTGCCGGCCGACGTCGTCGACGACATGAAGGCGCTCGGGCTCTTCGGCCTGTCGATCCCCGAGGAGTACGGCGGGCTCGGGCTCGGCATGGAGGACGAGGCGCGCGTGGCGATGGAGTTCGGCCGCACCTCGCCGGCGTTCCGCTCCGTGTTCGGCAGCACCGTCGGCATCGGCAGCCAGGGCATCGTGATGGACGGCACCGAGTCGCAGAAGCGGGCGTACCTGCCGCGGCTGGCGAGCGGCGAGCTGATCTCGTCGTTCTGCCTCACCGAGCCCGAGGCGGGATCCGACGCGGCGTCGCTGCGCACCCGCGCCCGCCGCGACGGTGACAGCTATGTGCTCGACGGCACCAAGCGCTACATCACGAACGCCGACAAGGCGGACGTCTTCACGGTGATGGCGCGCACCGCCGACACGCCGAAGCCGGCCGACGGCATCACCGCGTTCATCGTCGAGGCCGCGACGCCGGGGCTGAGGATCGGCCGCCCCGAGCGCAAGATGGGACAGCGCGGCGCGCACGTCTGCGACGTCGTGTTCGACGGTTGCCGGGTCGCGGCCGATCGGGTGATCGGGGCCGAGGGCAGGGGCTTTCGTACGGCGATGAAGGTGCTCGACCGCGGTCGGCTGCACATCGCCGCGGTCTGCGTCGGCACGGCCGGGCGGCTGGTCGACGAGATGCGCCGCTACGCGCTGGAGCGGCGGCAGTTCGGCAAGCCGATCGCGGACTTCCAGCTGGTGCAGGCGATGATCGCCGACAGCGAGACAGAACGCCACGCGGCGCGCGCCCTCGTGCTGGAGGCGGCGCGCCAGCGCGACTCGGGCGCCGGCGTCACCAAGGAGGCGGCGATGGCGAAGTACTTCGCGTCCGAGATGGTCGGACGCGTGGCGGACCGCGCCGTGCAGGTATTCGGCGGCGCCGGCTACATCGCCGACTACGGCATCGAGCGGTTCTACCGCGACGTGCGGCTGTTCCGGCTGTACGAAGGCACGTCGCAGATCCAGCAGCTGGTGATCGCGCGCGAGGTGCTGAAGGGCGAGGCGGAGTGATGGCGGAAGCGGGCGGCGCCCGGCCGGTTCCCCGCTACCATTCGGCCGACCATGATTGCGCCGCCTGATTTCACGACGCCCGTGCGCGGGCCGTCCTACTCCATACTCATCCGCGTCATCACGACGGCCATCGTGCTCGTAGTACTGTTCAGCGCGCTGCGCTGGTGGGAGACGCCGGCGACCGGGGGGTGGACCTCGCAGGGCGTGATCGTCTTCGCCGCCACGATGTTCGGGACGATCGGCGCCGGCGTCCTGATGCTGCGATCAATCACCGAGATCGACGCCGACGGCATCCGGCAGAGCGGCCTCGTCACTCGCAACGTCGCGTGGGGCCAGATCGCGAGCGCGCGCGTGGCGCGGTGGGGAGTCACCCGCTTGATCGTCCGGCGAGTCGGCGGTCCCTTCTATTCGGTCTTCCACGGCGGCACGCCGGAATTGCGGGCGGCGTTCGAGCGCGTCGCACAGGCCAGCCGCACGTGACGAAGCGCGGCCCGCCCGCTACGTCGGGCGGAGCCAGCCGTCGATGCCGCGCTACATCGAAATCGATCCCTCGCGGAAGTCGGTCCGGTCGAGCCACACGTTGACCAGCACCGGACGGCCGCCGCGCGCGATCTCGCGTGCCCTCTGCAGCACCGCCGGGACCTCGCCCATCGTCCTGATCTCCAGGCCGACGCCGCCGAACCCCTCGATCACCGCGTGGTACGCACTGCGCGCCAGCACGGTGCCGACGTCGTCGTTCAGCATCTTCACCTGCTCGCGCGCGATCTGCGACCAGCTGGCGTCGTTGCCGACCACCGCGATCACCGGCACGCCGTGCCGCACGAAGGTGTCGAACTCGACCAGGCCGTAGCCGCTCGCGCCGTCGCCCCAGACCAGCCAGACCTCGTCCTGCGGCCGCACCAGCTGCGCGCCGAGCGCGAAGCCGGCGCCGACGCCGAGCGTCCCGAAGGCGCCGGGGTCGAGCCAGGCGAGCGGGCCGCGCGGACGCAGGATGTAGGACGCGGTCGCGACGAAGTCGCCGCCGTCCGCGACGAACACCGACGCGCTGCCCGCGGCGCGGTCGAGCGCGCGGAAGAAGGCGATCGGGTTGACGTGTTCCGCCGTCGCGGCCGCCTGTGTCTCGATCTCGCGCTCGCGCGCGTCGTCGCGCGCGCGCAGGGTCGCCGTCCAGTCGGTGCGCCCGGCGCGGTCGCCCACGCGCCCGGCGATCGCCACCAGCGTGAGGCCCGCATCGCCGATTGCGGCAATGGTCGGCCGGCGGTTCATGCGCGCGTCGGCCGCGCTGCGGTTGGCGGCGATCAGCGTGGCCGAGCGCCGCACGTGCTTGCCGTAGTCGAGCCGGAAATCGCACGGCACGCCGGCGAGCAGCACGCAGTCCGCTTCACGCAGCGCGTTGCGCCGGGCATGCCGCATCTGCAGCGGATGGTCGGGCCCGAGCAGGCCGCGCGCCATGCCGGACAGGTAGACCGGGACCTGCAGCCGGGTGACGGCCGCGGCGATGGCCGCGGCCTGGTCGGCGAGCAGCAGCGCCTGGCTGCCGATCACCACCAAGGGTCGCTCGGCCCGCGCCAGCGCCTCCGCCGCGCGCGCGATCGATCCGTCGTCGGCGCGCGGCGGGTCGAACCGCACGACAGCCGGCGTCGCGGCACTCGCGGCGCCATCGAACATCTTCGCGGCGTGACGGTTCAGGTACCAGCGCAGCAGCCGGTCGCCGACGGCCGTGCCCTTGCCGGCCGCATCGGAATACCACTGGCGGATCAGCGCCTCGTCGTACAGCAGGTCGACGGGACACTCGACGAAGACCGGGCCGGGCACGCCGCGCATGGCGTGCTGCAGCCCTTCCTCGACCGCCGGACCAAGGTCGCGCACCTTGCGCACGCGCGCCACGTGCTTGACGTGCGGCGCGATCAGTGCCCGCTGGTCGATGTCTTGCAGCGCGCCGCGTCCCTGCAGCGCAGTCGGCGCCGCGCCCCCGAGCAGCAGCACCGGGCTCTGGGCGAGTTGCGCGTTCTTCAGCGCGGTGATCGTGTTCGTCAGGCCCGGGCCGGCGGTTACGGCCGCCACGCCCGGACGGCCGGTCAGCCGCGCCACCGCGTCGGCCGCGAACACGGCCGTCGCTTCGTGGCGGGTGTCGACGATGCGGATGCCGCGCGCCCGCGCCGCCGCGAGGATCGGCGAGATGTGGCCGCCGCACAGCGTGAAGATGAACGGAACGCCGTTGGCGTGCAATACATCGGCGACGCGATCGCCGCCGTGGCGCGCGGGCAGGGGTGGCCGATCCACGCCCCTCTCAGTGCCAGTGCACGCGCTGTCGGGTGCCGTACCAGCGCTCGACGTGCGGCTCCATCGCCTTCTCGATGCGGGCCCGCCGCACCTTCATCGTCGGCGTCAGGAACCCGTTCTCGATCGACCACGGCTCGCGGGCGACGACGATCATCTGCAGTTGCTCGTGGTCAGCCACCGTCGCGTTGATCGACTCCAGCAGCGCGTGCATCTCCTTCTCGACCTCCTCGCGCAGCCCGGGCTCGTTCATGCGCGGGCGCAGGTGCTCGGCGAGGATCACCATCGCGTGCGCTGCGGGCTGCCCGACCCCGGACACGAGCGACAACTCGACCATCGGGTGGGCATTGATGAGGTTCTCGATCGGCGCCGGCGCCACGTACTTGCCCTTGGCCGTCTTGAAGAGTTCCTTCGCGCGCCCGGTCAGCTTCAGCAGTCCGTCCGGCGTGCGTTCGCCCAGGTCGCCGGTGCGGAAGAAGCCGTCCGGCGTGAACGACTCGGCAGTGAGTTCGGGCTGCTTGTAGTAACCGATGCACTGGCCCGGCGACTTGATCAGCACCTCGCCCTCTGGGCTGAGCTTGACCTGCACGCCGGCCATCGGCACTCCGACGTAGCCGGGCGCGTTGTGCGCCTCGGTCGACACGTGCGAGTACGAGCTGTCCTCGGTCATGCCGTAGCCCTCGTACAGCGGCAGGCCGATCTTCCGGTACCACTCGATGAGCGCGGGCGGGATCGGCGCGGAGCCGCTGCCGGCCAGCTTCACGTGGGCGAGCCCGAGTCCGTTGCGGATCTTCTTCGCGACGATCTTGCCGAGGATCGGGATGCGCAGCAGCCGGTCGAGCTTGGCCGGTGGCATCTTCGCGAAGACGCCCTGCTGGAACTTGAGCCACAGGCGCGGCACCGACAGGAACAGCGTCGGCTGCGTGCGCTGCAGGTCCTGCAGGAAGGTGTCGAGCGACTCGGCGAAGAACAGGTGCAGGCGGCCGTCGACCAGCGACGTGGCTTCGGCCCAGGTGCGCTCGAAGCTGTGGGCGAGCGGCAGGTAGGACAGCATCCGGTTCTCGGTGCCGACGCGCTCGTGCAACATGGCGACGGTGCCCTGGCCGGCGCGCGTAAAGGCGCCGAACGTGATCATCACGCCCTTGGGCGTGCCGGTCGAACCCGACGTGTAGATCAGCATCGCCAGGTCGTCGCTCGCGCGCGCGGGACGACCGTCCAGCGGCGGCGTGCGCGCGACGATCGCATCCCACGTGTCGAACTCGGTCTTCGGCGCGAGCGGAAGGGCGACGCAGGGCACTCCCGCGGGCACGCCGGCCTTCTGGTGCTCCCAGGTGTCGAGCTTGCCGACGAACAGCAGGTTCGCCTCGCTGTGCGTCAGCACGTAGTTGATCGTCTCGGCGGTTTCGGTGGGGAAAATGGCGACCGTGGTGTAGCCGGCCATCCAGATCGCGACCTCGGACATGATGAAATGGGCGCAGTTCTTCGACAGGATGCCGATGCGTGCGCCGGGCGGGTAGCCGCGGCCCTTCAGGTACGCCGCCACGCGGCGCGATTCGTCGATCACCTGGCCCCACGTGTAGTCGACCACCTGGTTGTTGCCGACCGGCTGCGTCATGTAGACGCGGTCGCGCAGTTTCTCCTCGTGATCGAGGACGTAGTCCAGCATCAGCTTGCTTCCTGCCATGTCTCCTCCGACGCGGTCCGTTGCCGCGGGCATCAGGCTACAACGAGGTGGGAGTGCGGGGGCGTCGTATCCGCGTTTGTTCGTAGCTTTCCGGGGGTGACGGTGGGGCTGTGTGAGGCGACTGCGACAGCCCGCCTCGGCGGCACGATCCACCCGCCAGGCACGTGCGAGTCTGGTCACGCGGGGCGGCATGGGCGCGCCGACCGACAGGACCTAACTTTTAGCTAGATATATCAGTACTTTATAGATATTTATTAACGTGAAACATTATTTTGTGGGGCCCCGTCCTGCCACGATCAGGCGCCGGATCTCTTCCTCGCCATACGGCCGGTCGTCCTTCACCCGCAGGCTGTCGGACCACTCCCGCGCGAAGTCACGCTGCAGCCACGCGTTGAGCGCGGCCGTGGCGAGCATCGCGAGCAGGGCACCCAGGCTCGCGAGCGCCATGTCCTTGTGTGCATCCCAGATGTCGCCCTGGGTTCCGAGGAAGGCCGCGCCGAGATCGCCGCCGAACACCTCGGCGGCGCCCCACTCGATCAGTTCGTAGAACGCCGAGGTCGACATCGTCAGGTCGAGCGGCAGGAAGTAGCCCCAGAAGCCCTTGACGGACGCCACGCGCAGCAGCAACTCGCGCACCGGGTACGCCAGCAGCAGGCCGTAGGCGAAGTGGACGACGCGATCGAAGTTGTTGCGCTCCCAGCCGAGCATCTCGTTCAGCGAGCTGCCCGTGAGCCTGCGCCACCAGTCGTCGTAGGGCACCAGCGAATACGTGAAGTGCGCGCCGACGGTGTGCAGGCACAGGAATAGGAAGATCAGCGTGTACGAGACGCGCGACAGGGGAAAGCGCCTCCAGCTCGCGGCGAGCGCCACGACGAAGACGACGAGCAGCGCGTTCTCGAGGGCCCAGTCGTGGCGGCTGACTGGCGCGATCGCGAGGGCGGCCCACAGCCCGCCAAGCAGCGCAGCGAGGATCGCGACGTAGAGGCCGTGGCGCATGTGCGAGTGAGTTGTTTCCGCGCGGTCGACAGAGCACGAGGTCGCGGAGGACCGCTAGCCGCAGCGTTCGCCCTCGGCGGGCTCGGGCCCGTGCGCCGCGGCCTTCGCCGCCTGCTTGTGCGCGCGCTCCAGGGCCT
>JBFZCF010000016.1:0-18059 GCA_041308065.1 Burkholderiales bacterium | reverse complement strand
TGCCGCGAGCGCGACGGCCTGCCACGGCCACGACTCGGCGTTGTACGTCTCGACGAGCCGGTAGTAGGTGCGCGGCGCGAACAGCAGGAAGTCCGACGGCCGGTAGGTCCACCACTCGGACATCACGCGAGTTTCTCGACCTGGGCGACGATGCGCTCGAGCATCGCGGCGTCGGGCAGCGGACCGCGCGCGGCGGCGAGGTTCTCGCGCACGTGGTCGACGCTCGACGTCGCCGGGATGGCGCAGGTGACTGCCGGGTGGGCAAGGATGAACTTGAGCAGCACCTGGGCCCAGGTGGAGCAGCCGATCTCTGCGGCCCAGGACGGCAGCGGATGGCGCGCCAGCGCGCGCGTGAGGTCGCCCTGGCGGAAAGGGCGGTTCACGATGACGGCGATGCGGCGATCGCGTGCCAGGGGCAGGAGCCGCGCTTCGGCCTCGCGGTCCAGCACGTTGTAGCTGAACTGCACGAAGTCGAGCGGATGCTCGCGCATGATCTGCTCGAACTCGCGGTGCCGTCGCCCTTCGGACGTCGTGATGCCGACGTAGCGCAGGCGGCCCTCGGCCTTCATCGCCATCAGCGTCGGCAGGTGCTCCTGCCACGCCAGCAGGTTGTGGACCTGCAGCAGGTCGAAGCGCGGCACACGCCAGCGCTGCCGCGAGGTCTCGATCTGCTCGGGGCCGCGCGCGCCGGAACCGACCCACACCTTGTCGGCCGCGAACAATGCGCGCGGGCGGCCCAGGCGCGCGAGGCCGTCGCCGATCACGTCCTGCGCCGATCCGTACATCGGCGAGGAGTCGATCAGGCGACCTCCGGCCTCGAAGAAGGCGCGCATGACGGCCGTGCTCTGCTCGCGCAGCGCGCGGTCGTTGCCGACGTTGAAGGTGATCCAGGTGCCGAGCCCGACGATCGGCAGCGGTTCGCCGGACGATGGGATGGGGCGGGCAAGCGGCCCGTCAGCCGTCGCCTGGCCGTTCGCGGACAGGGGCAGCGACGCCGCGGCACCGAGCGCCGCGAGCGCGGTGAGTGCCTGGCGGCGCGATGTGTGGGGAAAGCGGGGCGGCAGTGGCGTCATCGAGCGAGCCGAAGCGATCGCAACGAGGCAGACGCTACACCGCCGGGCGCGGGCGATGGTGAAGCGGCAGGCACGCCCGGGCCGCGACGGCCGGGGCGCGAAGAGCGGCGGTTAGTCCTTGCCCTTGCCCTGGCCTTTGCCGTTGCCCTTGCCGTTGCCCTTGCCCTTGCCCTTTTCGGACTGGTAGTGCGGCACGTACACCGTGTTGTACCAGTCGTCCTTCACGAAGTAGACCGGCTGCGCGCACGCGTTGTACTTGCCGCAATGCTTGCGCCAGTCCTTCGCGTGTCCGGGCGGGACGTGCAGGTAGACCGGCTGCACGCCGCGCACCTGCTGGATCATGACGGGCTGCGGGTAGACGAGCACTGGCGGCGGCGCGTTGCCGATGTCGATGCGGCCGTAGAAGCCGGGCTGGCCCACGCTGATGGACACGCCGACGTCCGCGGCGAGGGCCACGGAACCGGCGGCAGTGAACAGGGCGGCGATCGCGATGCGTTTCATGTTGTCCTCTCCGTGCATGCCAGACCTTAACGCCGGAGCGGCGGCCCTCGCCGACCGTGGCGAAACGGATTAGCAGTCTCCCGCGACAGTAACGATGTGCAGGCGACGAAAAGCGATGGTTTCGACCCCTGCAATATCCTTCGGCCCGGCACTTCGCCCGTTCCTGGGATGCCGGCGGTCGGCCCATTGCGCAGCGGAACGCGACGGCTCCGTCGGGGAAACCCGCGTACGCGGCCGGGCCTTGTCGTTTTCCGCGCACACGTTTGATCCGATGCAAGCCAACCGCGGCGTCGCGTCTGAGTTAGCGCAGGGTCCGACCGCGCGCCCCGGTCGAGACTGCCACCTGTTCGCTTGAAGAACACGAGATCCAAGTGCCGCTTTCCCCCCTCGCCATCGCAGGCTGGCTCCTCCGCTGCCTGTTCGCTGTCATCCTCGTCACACCGGCCCACGCGGCCGATGCCCCGCCCGGCCTGGCCGCGGAGGCGAACCGGATCGAAGTCTTCGTCCGGGAAGGCTGCCCGCACTGCGGCAACGCCGAAGAGTTCCTGGCGCAACTGCAGAAAGAGCGGCCGGCGCTGTCGATCGTGATCCGCGACGTGCAGAAGGAGCCGGCGGCGCTCGAACGGCTGAAGGAACTCGCGCAGCAGACCAAGACGGGCACGGTGCGCGTGCCCGCGATCCACGTTCGCGGGCAGCTGATCGTCGGCTTCTCGCCGGAGGCGGGCACGGACGCGCTGATCCGTGCCGCGCTGGACGGCCGGCAGGCCGGCCCGCAGTCCGAGGCCGCGGGAACCTGCGATGCGGAAGACTCTCTCGCCTGTCCGAAAGGGGCGGGCGCTGCGGCCGAGGAAGAGTTCTCGGTCACGATCTTCGGCCGGACGATCACGCTCGACGACGTCGGGCTGCCCGCCTTCGCCCTGACTCTGGGCCTGCTCGACGGCTTCAATCCCTGCTCGATGTGGGTGCTGCTCCTGATGATCTCGCTGCTCGCGCCGTTGAACGACCGCAGGCGGATGCTCGCCATCGGGGGTACGTTCGTGCTGATCCAGGGCATCGCCTACTTCGTGTTCATGGCGGCCTGGCTGAACATGTTCCTGCTGATCGGGATGTCGCGCGCCGTCACGCTGGTGGTGGCGGCGATCGCGATCGTCGCTGGCCTGATCAACCTGAAGGACTTCGTCGCGTTCGGCCGCGGCATCTCGTTGTCGATCCCGCAGAGCGCCAAGCCGGGCATCTACAACCGCATGCGGCAGCTGCTGCACGCGCCGACGATGACGGCGGCGATCGTCGGCGCGGCCGTGCTCGCGGTGCTCGTCCAGATCGTGGAGTTCATGTGCACGTCGGGCTTCCCGGCGCTGTTCACGCGCATCCTGACGCTGCAGGACCTGCCGCCGGCGAGCTACTACGGCTACATGCTGCTCTACATCGCCGGCTACATGCTCGACGACATCGTCATCCTGTCGATCGGCGTGATCATGCTCAGCCGGCATCGGTTGCAGGAGAAGGAAGGCCGGGTGCTCAAGCTGATCAGCGGGCTGGTGATGGTCGGGCTCGGGATCTACCTGATCTTTTCGGGCTGACGGTCGCCCGAGGCCGCGCCGCCCAGGCTGGCCTCCTGTTGCCGCGCGGGTGACAATGGAGCGGACGGCGCTCCGGCCGTGAGAGAGACGGCCCTGGCAACTCGCGCAGCACACGTGCATCGATGAGCGATCCGCGGCCAACCCCCGATCCGGAGCCGCAGAAGCGCGCGGTCGACATCGGCGCGGGCGATCCGGACGCGAGCGCCGGCGCAATTCCCAATCTGATCGCCGGGCTCATCGAGACGGAGACCTGGCGCGACGCGGCGACGGTCCTGCTCGGGGCATTGCTGATCGGACTCGGGATCTGGTCGTACTCGGGCGTGCGATCGTCGCTTGCCGACGCGCGCGGCGCGAGCCTCGAAGCCTTGCTCGGCACGGTCGTCAAGGGACTCGACGTGTGGGTCGGCGAGCACATGACCGAGGCATCGCGCGTCGCCGCCGACGCCGACGTGATGGCGCGCGCCGCCCGCTTGGTGGCGGAGCGCCGCGATCCGGCCCAGGGCATCGGGCGCTGCACAGAGGAAGCCGAGCAACTCAGCGCGCGGGTGGCGTCTTCGCTCGTGACCAAGGACGTGATCGCCTTCCGCATCGTCGACCGATCGGGCCTCGTGCTGTCTTCGAAGGATCCCCTGCGCTGCGGCCAGCGGTTGCGCGCACCGCCGTTCCGGCAGCGCCTGGACCTTGCGCTCGACGGCGTGCCGCAATTCGTTCGTCCGTATCCCGAAACCGAACTGTCGGTGCGTGGTCAGGACGGGCAGGCGCGGCCGGTCGCCTGGTTCATCGTCCCGATCCGGACCGGCGCCGATGCGCCCGAAGTGGCGCTGGCCATGGGCGTCGAGACCGACCGCGAGTTGGACACGATCTTCTCGACGGCACGACCGGGGGCGACCGCGGAGGTTTATGCGTTCGGCGACGACGGCCTGCTGCTCACTTCCAGCCGCTACACGGAGGAACTCATCGCCGCCGGCATGCTGTCCGAACACAGTAGCGGGAGTGGCGCCTTCAGGGTCCAGGTGCGCGATCCGGGTGGCGATCTCGCCCGCGGACACGCTCCGAAACTGGAGCCCAACGCGCGGCCACTGACCGTGGCGGCGGCGATCGCGCGCGCCGCGCGCGACAAGACGGTCTGGATCGAGCGGCACGGCGTGGTGCTCGAGCCCTATCGCGACTACCGCGGCGTCGAGGTGATCGGCGCATGGAGCTGGCTCGTCGCATACGACCTCGGGGTCATCGCCGAGATCTCCGCGGCGGAGGCGTTCGCGCCCCTGCGGTATCTGACGATCAGCCTCAGCATCATCGGCGGCATCACGGCCCTGTCGCTGGTCGCAGCCTTCATGTCGGCTTTCCTGCTCAGTCGATTGAGCCGCCAGCTCGGACGCAGTCAGCGGCTCGGCAGCTACACGCTGGAGCGCAAGATCAGCGAGGGCGGCATGGCCACGATCCATCTCGCCCGGCACGCGCTGCTGAAGCGGCCGACCGCGATCAAGATCCTGAAGAAGCACGTCGCCACCGACGAGTTCATTCACCGCTTCGAGCGCGAGGTCCAGCTCGCGAGCCAGCTGCTGCACCCGAACACCGTGGAGATCTACGACTTCGGGCGCACCGCCGACGGCGAACCGTACTACGTGATGGAGTACCTCGACGGCGTGACGCTGGCGGATCTGGTGCGCGACACGGGCCGGGTGCCGCCGGGCCGGGCGATCCACATCCTGCGGCAGGTCGCGGCGGCGCTGCGCGAGGCGCACACCCGCGGGCTGGTCCACCGCGACGTGAAGCCCGAGAACGTGATGCTCTGCCGGCGTGGCGAGGACGACGTCGTGAAGCTGCTGGACTTCGGCCTGGTGAAGAACCTCGAAGGCGTCGACACGCGCGATCTCACGCGGCAGCTGTCGCTCATCGGGACCCCGCTCTACATGGCGCCCGAGCGGCTGCTGCAGCCCGCGGACGTGGACGTGCGGTCGGACATCTACGCGCTTGGCGCGGTCGGCTACTTCCTGCTCACGGGCCGGCCGGTCTTCGAGGGCGACGACACGCTCGCGATCAGCAACCAGGTGCTCCACGCGCCGGCGCCCCGCGTGTCGGCCCGGATCGAAGTGCCGGAGGGGCTGGATGCGCTCATCGCGGCGTGCCTCGAGAAGGACCGCGCGCGCCGGCCGCAGACCGCGCAGGCCGTGGTCGATGCCCTCGATCGCCTCGCGAGCCGCCGCGCCTGGACCCAGAGCGACGCGGCAGCCTGGTGGAACGACTACCGGCGCCGTGCAGCCAACCGGCCTGCTTCGGCGAACGCCGATACCGGTCATGGAAACACGCGATGAGCGACGTGGATCCGGCGGGCGCGGTCGACGTTGTCCCGGCGATGACGGTCGACATCGTCTCCGACGTCGTCTGCCCATGGTGCTACATCGGCAAGCGGCGCCTCGAGGCGGCCCTGGCCGCGCGTGAAGGGCCGTCTCCGGTGATCCGCTGGCTTCCGTTCCAGCTCAATCCGGGCATTCCGGCGGGCGGCGTCGACCGGCGCTCGTACCTCGAAGAGAAGTTCGGCGGACCCGAGCGGGCGCGGGAAATCTACGCGCGGGTCGAAGCGGCTGGCCGGGACGTCGGCATTCCGTTCCGGTTCGAGAAGATCGATCGGCAGCCCAACACGAGCGACGCGCACCGGCTGATCGCCTGGGCACAGGCGGTTGCGCCGGCGAGCGCCGATCGCCTCGTCGAGCGGTTGTTCCAGGCGTACTTCACGGAGGGCGTGGACCTCGGCGTCGTCGGAGAACTTGTCCGGCTGGCGGGCGAGTCCGGCTGCGATCCCGACGCCGCCCGCGCCCACCTCGAGTCCGCGGCCGGTCGCTCAGAGATGGCGGAGGCCGATGCCCGGATGAAGTCGATGGGCATCGGCGGCGTCCCGTTCTTCATCTTCAACCGCCGCGTGGCGGTGTCCGGCGCCCAGCCGCCGGCAGTGCTCGCCGACGCCCTCGCGCAGGCTGAACAGGCGACTTGAGCGGTCCGACGCCCTGCCGCGGGCGGGAAAAGCGGGTCTTTTGCTGCTTGACTGGCTGCGTGCGGGCCAAAAGAATGCGCAGATGTCTTCTCGCTCCAGGCAACCAGCCACGGCGGCGCTTCGTTACGCACGCCAGGCCTGGAAAGTCCAGTACGCCGATTCGGCGCGTTCCCTGACGCTCGCCGAGCAGGCCCTCGTCCGGGCGCTAGCCCGCGGGGACGTCGAGGCCGAAGGGTGGGCGCGGCTGACGCTGGGGCATTACCGGCTTCGACACGACTCCCCGGCGGAGGCGCTGGTCGAGCTGGAGGCCGCGCAGCGGTGCTTCGGTTCCTGCGGCGATCGCCGCGGCGAAGTCATGGCGCAGGTGGCCCAGGCGCGCTGCCACTGGCGCCAGGGACAGGTGCTGGAGCCGCTCGGCCGCGTGATGGCCCTGCGCAACGACGGCATGCAGGTGCTGAACGCCGAAGAGCGCAGCATGATGCTCAACGTCATCGCCGGTTGCCATTCGTCCCGCGGCGACTCGCCCGAGGCGTTTGCGTACCTTTACCAGGCGCTGCGGGAGTCGCACGCCTCGCGCGGACACGGCTTCGACGTCGTCCTGCTCTGCAATCTCGCCCACGAACTGCTGCAGCTCGGCGACTACTACGAGGCGCTGAAGTACATCGACGAAGGCATCGAGCGCTGCCGGCGCATGTCGAACAAGCACCTGCTCGGTGTGCTGCTGCTCAACCGGGTCCTGTGCCTGACCGATCTCGACCGGCCTGACGAAGCGATGGACGAGGTGGCGCGCCTGTCGGACCTGCTCGGCGAGACGGCGCGCGCCGACAGCGTGGAAACCTGCGCGGTGATGGCCCTCGCGGCCTTGCGCGCAGGCCGCATCGAAGAGGCGGCCCGCCTGTGCTCAACCGCCGAGGAGGCGGTCTCCGAGGAGACGCTTGCCGAGGAAGCGCTCACGCTGATCATTGCGCACGCGGAGCTGCTGCGCACCCGGGGAGAAATGGAGCAGGCGATCGCCGTGCTCGACGCGGCGGAGCCGCTGCCGGCCGAGGCGCTGACGCTCCGCGCGCGTTGCCTGTTCTTCCAGACTCGCGCTGCCGCCCTCGAGGCCTGCGGCGACGCCGAACGCGCGCTGGTGGACCTGCGGCACTGGCAATCGCTGCACCAGGACCGGGCGCTGATGGCCTCGAAGGGCCGCTATCAAGCCGCCTCCCTGCAGACCGAGTTGTTGCGACTGCAGAAGCAGCGCGACGAAAGCGAGGCCCGCCGCCTGGCGAGCGAACGGGCGAAGGCGGAACTCGAGGAGATCAACGTCAAGCTGTCGCAGAAGGTGCGCGAGGTCGAGTCGCTGCAGGCTGCCCTGCAGGACCAGGCGGTGCGCGACTTCCTGACCGGTCTGTACAACCGCCGCTACCTGAACGACGTCCTGCCGCCGATGCTGGCGCTCGCGCAGCGGCACGGCGAGCCGCTCGCGCTGGCGGTGATCGACCTGGACCACTTCAAGGACGTCAACGACGCCTACGGGCACGCCGCAGGCGATCGCGTGCTGGCCGCCTTCGGCAAGCTGCTGCGGGCGCGCATGCGCCGCAGCGACATCGCGTGCCGCTACGGCGGAGAGGAATTCTGCGTGCTGATGCCGCGAACCACGGTGACGGCCGCGCAGGCCAAGCTCGAGCAGATACTCCGGGCGTGGCGCGCGATGCGATTCGAGCTGGGCGGCAAGGTGCTCGCAGGCGCCAGCTTCTCCGTCGGCATCGCCGAGTCGACCACGACGCCCGGCAGCGCCGAGACCCTGTTGAACGCCGCCGACCATTGCGCGCTGCTGGCCAAGCGGAAGGGCCGCGGCCGGGTGATGGTGCGGGTGCCGCCGACGCCGGTGGCCGAGCGCGTGCTCACTCCGTGACCTGACCGGGGGCATCGACTCCGCGCTGCCCGGCCCACCACCGCTCGAATTCCTCCCGTCGCGGAATGCTCGCGCGGCCGCCGAAGCGCGTGCACTTCAGCGCCGCGACGGCCGATGCGAACTCGATTGCCTGCCGCGTTTCGCGACCTTCCGCCAGCGCAAGGGCCATCGCGCCATGCCAGGTGTCGCCGGCCGCCAGCGTGTCGACCGCCTTGACGCGCGGCGACGGCATGGTGTGGATCCGTTCGCCGTCGAACCACATCACGCCGGCCGAGCCGAGCGTCACGCCGGTCACCGCATTGCGGCCGCCGAACACGCGGGGCAGCGCCTGTTCGGGCGCGCCGTAGCCGAAGCCCGCAAGCATCGGCTGCGAGAAGAACGGATGGGTGCACTGCTGCGCGGTGGTCAGGACCTGCGGCGGATCGCCGCCGTCGCCGTCGAACACGCTCGGCAGCCTGTGCTGCGTCGCCGCTTCGAACAGCCGCTGCGCGCCCGTCGGCCAGCGGGTGTCGGCCAGCACGGCGTCCGCCTCGGCCACCCGCTCGACCGGCAGCCACGAGGCGTCGGGCGGATATCCCTGCGGCTGCGCCGAGACGGCAAGCCGCTCGCCGTGCGAGTCGATCAGGATGCTCGCGATCTTGGTGCGGAATCCTGCGAGCCGGCGCACCCCGGATACGTCGATGCCTTCGTGCGTCAGCAGCCACAGGACTTCATCCCCGGTCTGGTCGTCGCCGACGCGGCCCCAGTAGAGGGCGCGGCCGCCGAGCCTCTGCACCGCGACGGCCGCGTTGGCTCCCATGCCGCCGCCCGTCTCGATGAAGTCGCGCGCCGTGATCTTCGCCGACGGCAGCTTCACCTCGTCGACGAGGAAGATGTGGTCGATGGTCGCGGATCCGCCGACGCAGATCACGCAAGGGGTCTTGTCTCGGTTCACTGGAGGGTCGTCGCTGGTTGGGTGATCGATCGGCAGGCACGGGGCGTCCGGCCGCCTGCGGGCTCGCGCCCCTGCCATGATGCCTTCACGCCACGGTACGCCCATTCGGTCCTGTTTCGCTGGAGCAGCCGCGATCCCGCCGCTAACATCGCGACCCCCGTCGCCGATGTC
This sequence comes from Burkholderiales bacterium, assembly GCA_041308065.1. GTDB lineage: Bacteria > Pseudomonadota > Gammaproteobacteria > Burkholderiales > Burkholderiaceae_F > JAOUJD01. The sequence goes on along the minus strand of JBFZCF010000016.1, from coordinate 8,908 downwards.
GGCGACGCCCTTGGCCGGCCCGGACCGGCGCGACTTCACATGCAGTGACAGCGATGACCGCCGTCAATGTGGCCGAGGTCTTTCGTCTAGCCCGCGCACGGCTGACCCTGGCCCCCAATGATCTGTTGCGCGACGCCGTGTACCGGCGCCTGTGGATCTCGATCCTGACCTCCTCCTTCGGGGCGCAGGTGACGATGCTCGCCCTGCCGCTGACGGCGGCCGTGCTGCTGCACGCGACGCCGACGCAGATGGGCCTGCTGACGGCGATGGAGATCGCGCCGTTCGTGCTGTTCTCGCTGCCGTCGGGCGTGTGGCTCGATCGCGTGCGCAAGCTGCCCGTGTACGTGTACGGCGAGGTCTTCATCGCGATCGCGATCGCGACCGTGCCCCTCGCGTGGTGGATGGGCCGGCTGACCATGGAGTGGCTCTACGTCGTGGGCTTCCTCATCGGAACCGTGTACACGACGGCGGGCAGCGCCGCGCAGATCGTCCTGACGCAGGTGGTGCCGCGCGAGCGGCTGGTGGAGGCGCACGCGAAGAACGCGCTCGCCTCCTCGACGGCGGAAGTGGCCGGCCCCGGCGCCGCGGGCGTGCTGATCAAGATCGCCGGCGCGCCGCTGGCTCTGCTCGCCGACGCCGTGCTGCTGCTGGTCTCGGCCTCGATCCTGCGCGGCCTGCGGGTGCAGGAGCACGTCGATCCGGTGCGCCATCCGTTCTGGCCGGCCATGCGCGACGGGCTCGCCTTCGTGCGCGGCAACCGGCTGCTGATCACGATGGCGGTCGCGGTCGGAGTCTGGCAGATGTGTCACCACGCCGCGCTCGTCGTCCAGATCCTGTTCGCCACCCGCGTGCTCGGACTGTCCGAGCGCGGCGTCGGCCTGAGCTACGTGGCGCTCGGCGTCGGAACGATCGCCGCGAGCATCGTCGGCCACCGGCTTGCGCGCCGCATCGGGCCGGGACCGGCGCTCGTGGCTGGGTTCGCGGTGTGCGGCGCGGGCTGGCTGATGCTGGCGGCGATGCCGGCGAACGCCTTCGGCGTCGCGGGCTTCGCCCTGATGCTGTTCATGTTCGGCATCGGCGCCGTGCTGCTGTTCATCAACTTCCTCGCGCTGCGCCAGGCCGTGACGCCGGCGCCGCTGCTCGGTCGCATGACGAGCACGATGCGCTGGCTGATCCTGCTCCCGGCCGGACCCGGCGCCCTGATCGGAGGCTGGCTGGGCGAGCACGCGGGGTTGCGGGCGGCGCTCGTGTTTGCGGGCGCGACCGCGCTGGGCTTGTCGTATGTGGCGTGGCGCCAGCCGATCATCCGTGCGACGCGGGTGCTGCCGAAGTTGCACGAAGAAGCGCCGGGCATCGGGCCCGGCGCTCCATCGACTTCGGCCGCCTGAACCCTGGCGCGCGGCTGGAGCCGGCGCGTTGCGGGCCGCGGTGCGGTGTCATCGCTTGACGATGACAGCCTCAAGATACTCGCCGGGCACGACCAGCGATTTCTTCCCGCCGACATCCAGCCGTTCGAGCAGCGCCGTGATGTCGGCGGCGAGCCGCTCCTGGCTGTCCGAATCGAGCGCTGCGAAGGCCTTGTGCGTCGGACCGTAGTAGTCGCGGAAGACCTGCAGCCAGTGCGCAGGCGAGCGATAGCGGAAGTTGAAGTTCTTCCGCACGCAGCGAATGTCGGTGGCCTTCGGGCCGAAGAGTTCGACGAGGTGCGGCTCCGTGCCCCAGAGCGCGGGCGAGCGTAGCCCGACAGGCGGCGGAACGTAGGCGCCGATTACCTTGAACAGCTGGCCGATGAAGCCTTCCGGCGTCCAGTTCGCCAGTCCGATGCGGCCGCCGCCGCGGGTGACGCGCAGCATCTCGCTCGCCGTGCGACCGTGGTCCGGCGCGAACATCGCGCCGTAGGTCGAGAGAACGACGTCGAAGCTGCCGTCGGCGAACGGCAGGTCCTCGACGTCGGCGACCTCGAAGTCGATCTTCAGTCCGTCGGCGCGCGCCCGATCGCGGCCGCGCTCAAGCAGCGCCGGCACGTAGTCGGTGGACGTGACGTCGGCAAAGCGGCGGGCGGCGGCGAGCGTGGCGTTGCCGTTGCCGGCCGCGACGTCGAGCACGCGCTCGCCGGCGCTTACGTCGGCGGCTTCGGCGAGCGACTCGCCGACGATCTGCAGCGTGATTCCGACGACCGAGAAGTCGCCGCTAGCCCACGTTGCCTGCTGGCGCTGCTTGATGGCTTTCAAGTCGATGGGTGGTTGTGTGGCCGCCTGGATGGGAGCCCGTTCCTGAACAGTGGTCATGGTGTGTTTCCTTCGCTTTCGGGTGGGAGGGATGCGCCGAGCGCGTCGACGTTCGCGCGAACGACCTGTCGCTTTCGATCGGCCCCTGATGGCCGTGCCAAATGCGCGGTAAGAAAGAGCGCGTAGGGCCGGCTGATCGCTGGAGTCGCTCAAAGCGTTGAAGACGAGCGCTGCGACGGATCGAAGTCTTTTCCTCCTCGCGCCTTGACGCTTCACTCGGTGTCGTCGCGAATTGGCCGATCGTCCTGATCCGCTGCGTCCGCCGGAAGGGGCTTGTCCGAGTGTCCTGCCGGCTTGCCTGGGGCTCCGCGGCGCCGCGCTCCCACTAGGCAGGCGCGCACTGCGCGATGATGATTCGGCGGAACAGGCTTCGAGCCGCGGCCCGGAGCGGCCGATTGGAGGCAGGAATGACCGCAGACACGTTGTCCGACGTCCTGCGTCTCGTGCGTTTGCGCGGCGCGCTGTTCTTCTACGTCACCGGCAGCAACCACTGGGTTGCCGAAGCACCACCGGCCCGCGACATCGCGGGGGCGGTGATGCCGGGTTCCGAGCACGTGATGGAGTACCACGTCGTGGTCGCCGGTGACTGCTGGGCCGGCCTCGTCGGCGAAGCGCCGCTGCGCCTTTCCGCCGGCGACGTGCTCGTGTTTCCCCATGGAGATGGCCACGTGATGTCCAGCGCTCCCGGCCTGCGCGCGGACCCGCTGGTCAGCTGGTACCACGAGATGGTGGTCGATGCGCTGCCGCTGCGTGTTGCGTACGACGGCACGAGCCCGCCTTCGCTGGAGCCGCCGCGCGGCGAGCCGGCGACGACGCTGGTGTGCGGTTTCCTGGGCTGCGACGTGCGTCCCTTCAACCCGCTGGTTGCCACGCTGCCGCGGATGCTGCTGATCCGCCGCAGCGAGGGCGGCGAGTGGATCGCGCAACTGATGCGCCACGCGGTGTCGGAGTCCGCCGCGCGTCGGCCGGGCGCAGACGCGATGCTCTCGCGCATGAGCGAGATGATGTTCGTCGAGGCGGTACGCCGCTACGTCGATTCACTGCCGGAGGAGAGCGCGGGCTGGCTCGCCGGGTTGCGCGACCGCTACGTCGGGCGCGCGTTGGCGTTGCTGCATGCGCGCCCGGCCGACCCTTGGACCGTGGACACACTTGGCAGCCAGGTCGGCCTCTCGCGTTCGGCGCTGCACGAGCGCTTCGTCCGATTCGTCGGGCACGCGCCGATGCAGTACCTGACCCGCTGGCGAATGCAGCTCGCGTCCGGCCTGCTGCGCAACACCAACTCGACGGTCGCGTCGATTGCGCTGGAGGTCGGCTACGACTCGGAGGCGGCGTTCGCGCGGGCGTTCAAGCGCAGCGTCGGATCGCCGCCGGCGGCCTGGCGGCGCGGCCTCCGGGGCGCGCTTCCGCGGCCACATTAGTCGATCGAGACGACGAGCTTGCCGCGCACGTGACCTGCGCGGGAGCGGGACAGCGCCTGCACCGCATCGTCGAGCGCATAGGCGCGCTCGACGACGACCCGCAGGGTGCCGGCGGCGACCTGCTTCATCAGCGCTTCGAGATCGTCGCGGTCGAGCTTGAGCATCAGCACCCGGCGCTTGCCGCGCCCGGCGAGGTTGAGCACGGTGTCCAACAGGACCCGCGGGAAGCGCGGCGTGGTGGCGACGTAGCAGCCATCGGGTGCGAGCAAGGTCTTCACGTCGAACGGTGCGAGCGTCGTAGCGCAGTCGAGCACGGCGTCGAAGGGGCCGCCCCACGTGGCCACCGGGGCTTCGCGATCGACCACGCGGTCCGGGCCGAGGGACTGCAGCAGCGGGTGGCTGGCCGTGCTGCCGGTCGCCGTGACCGCGCCGCCGAGATTGCGCGCGATCTGCACCGCGAGGTGCCCGACACCGCCCGACGCGCCGTGAACCAGCACTCGCATCCCGGGGCCGATCATCGCCATCCGGCACATCTGCAGGGCCGAGAGTCCGGCGACCGGGAGCGCGGCGGCATGGTCGAGCGGAACGCCTTCCGGTACTTCGACGAGCAGGCGCGCGGGCACCAGGGCGTATTGGGCGATCGATCCGGGTGGACGCTTGAACGCTGGGATCAGGCCGGCGACGCGCGTCCCCTGGGCGAACCCGGCGGCGCCGCGGCCGGCGTCATGCACCTCGCCGGCGAGATCGAAGCCGACACCGCACGGCGGCCGCGCCTTCGACATCCACTTGAAGTGTCCCTCGACCAGCTTCCAGTCCAGCGGGTTGATGCCGGCGTAGCGCACGCGCACGCAGACGTCCTGGCCGGCCGGCCGCGGAAGGCGCACTTCCTGGACTCCCACGCTTGTCTCGACCGGCCCGTAGGCCCGCTGCACCAGTGCGCGCACTTCGCTCCCGTATCCAGAACGGCTGGAGCCGAGGATGCCCCAGATGGGCGGCGCGCGTCGAGGCGGGATAGTGCGGAGGAGTGCGGGATGTGGACAGTTCGGCCTTGCCGCCTGCCCTTCATGGACCGGGACCCCACGGCATCCGGCGTGCCGGGCAGGTCGACCCGCGGCCTACACTGCGCCGGACTTCGCTCCTGCACGCCGTGAACGCCTTCCTGCAACTCGTCGAGCTGTCCGCGCCGCTGTTTGCGCTCGTGCTCGTCGGCTACCTCATCGGAGTTTCCGGGCGATGGCCGGTCTCGTACAGCGAGGCGCTGTCGAAGTTCCTCTTTGCCGTGCCGCTGCCAGCGCTGCTGTTCCGGCTGATGAGCGACCTGTCGAGGCTTCCGCCGGTCGATGCGCGCGTGCTGGTCGCGTTCTTCGGCGGCAGCCTCGTCATCTTCGTGGCGGCCCGCGTGGCGGGCCTGCTCGCGTACCGTCTCGACGGTGTCGGGCAGTCGGTGTTCGCGCTCGGCGGGATCTTCTCGAACAACGTGTTCCTCGGCATCCCGCTGGCCAGGGCGGCGCTCGGCGAAGCGGCGATGCCGTCGGTCGGCCTCGTGCTCGTGTTCAATTCGCTGACGCTGTGGATGCTCGCCACCGTATCGGTGGAGTGGGCCCGCCACGGCGAACTGTCGCTCAAGGGGTTCGGCAACACGGTGCGGAGCGTGCTGACCAACCCGATCGTCGCGTCGATCCTCGCCGGCGCCGCGTTCGGACTCACCGGCTGGACGCTGCCCGCCTTCATCGATGTTCCGCTCGCGCTGCTGGCTCAGCCGGCGATTCCGCTGTCGCTCGTCGTGCTCGGCATGGGCCTTGCGCAGTACGGGGTGAGGAGCGGCTGGCGGATCGCGACCGGCATCACGGCGATGAAGCTCGTCGGACAGCCGCTGGCGGTGTGGGCCATCGCGTGGGCCGTGGGCCTGCCGCCGCTCGAAACGCAGGCGGTGGTGCTGCTCGCCGCGCTGCCGGTCGGCATCAACGTCTACCTGATGGCGCGCGAGTTCAACGCGATCGAGGGCCCGGTGGCCACCAGCATGCTGGTGTCGACGCTGCTGGCGGCCGTCACGGCCCCCTTCACGCTGTTCCTGCTCGGCGTGGGCCGCTGACCGCGGCCGGCGCTACTTGGCGAACAGCCGCGACGGATCCGCAAACGCCTTGAACTCGAGCGCGTTGCCGCTCGGGTCGAGGAAGAACATCGTCGCCTGCTCGCCAACCTCGCCCTTGAACCGGATGTGCGGTTCGATGATGAACTTCACGCCCTGGTCGCGGAGGCGGCGCGCGAGCGCGTCCCACTCCGGCATCGACAGCACGACGCCGAAGTGCCGCACCGGCACGTCATCGCCGTCGACTTCGCTGGTGCGGCGGTGGCCGATCTCGTCCGGCGCCAGGTGCGCCACGATCTGGTGGCCGTACAGGTTGAAGTCGATCCACGCGTCGGATGAGCGCCCTTCCGGACAGCCGAGCAGGCCGCCGTAGAACTTGCGCGCGGAGTCAAGGGAGGCAACGGGAAAGGCGAGGTGGAACGGGTGCATGGGCGGAAGGAGCGGAGTCGGCGGGAGCAAGGGGCGAAATTGTGGCAGATGACGTGCCCTCGCCATCGTGCGGAGGCTGGGCCCTGAAGCGCGTGGTGCGAGAGCCGGCGCGCCGCGCCAGGCGCGCCCGAGGCGTCGCTAAGTCATCGCCAGCCGTTGCCTGCGCTTGGGCGGCGCGAAGCGCGCGTCGATGGCCGCGAGATCCCGGTCCGTCAGCGTGAGCGCTGCAGCCGCGAGGTTCTCGCGCAGGTGCCGCTCGCGTCCGGCCTTCGGAATCGCGATCACGTCCGGCTGGCGCAGGACCCACGCGAGCGCGACCTGCGCGGCGCTGGCGCCCAGCCGAGCGCCGATCTCCGCGAGGGTCGGGTCCGAGGCGAGCGCGCCCTGGTCGATCGGGCAGTACGCCATGGTCGCCACGGAACGCCGGCGCTGTGCCGGCAACAGGTCGAACTCGATGCCGCGCTCGCTGGCCGAGTAGTAAACCTGGTTCGCCACGCAGCGCGGCCCGTCGGCCACGCTCCACAGTTCGTCCACGTCGTCGACGTCGAAGTTGCTGACGCCCCACGCGCGGATCCGCCCGCGCTCACGCAGGGCTTCGAAAGCCGCCACCGTCTCGCCCAGCGGATGGCCGCCGCGCCAGTGAAGGAGGTAGAGGTCGACGTGTTCAACGCCCAGGCGCTCCAGGCTGCGCTCGCAGGCCGCGACCGTTGCCTTGCGGCTGGCGTTGCCGGGCAGAACCTTCGTGACGAGGAACATGTCCTCGCGCCGGACCGTGCCGGCCTGTGCAGCCCCACGCAGTGCTTCGCCGACCACGCGCTCGGCGCCGCCATCGCCATACATCTCGGCCGTGTCGATCAGCCGGTAGCCGAGTTCGAGCGCCTGCCGCACGGCCGCCACATCGGCCGCGTGCGCAGACCGCGACTCGCCCATGCGCCAGGTGCCGAGCCCGAGGCACGGCACCGGAACGCCATCGGCGAGCGGAACCATTCGCATGCCGGGATCTTGGCACGTGCAGCGCTTGCCCCGATGCGGCTCAGCTCGCACGCGTAACTGGTCGAGGATGCACAGAACTGGTGCGTTCTGCTGGATGGATGCCTCTAGAGAGCCGAGGGTAGGGTCGGCACCGATCTTGCTGCGGTGCACGAAAATACGCGTCCGCCGTTATATCCCTGTCCCCTGGAACAACACGGTATGCCTTTGTCGCGATTGCTCCACGTGCGCCTGCTTCTCCCGCTGCTGGCGGCAGCCTTCGTTGCCGCCGCCCCGCCGGTCGCCGCATTCGGCTTCGACGATGTCGACCGGATGGCGAAGGAACTGGCCAGCCGTCCCCAGCCGAAGCCGGCCTTCGTGCTGCCGAAGGCGCTGAAGGACCTGACCTACGACCAGACGCGGGACATCCGCTTCAATCCCGACCGGGCCCTGTGGCGAGCCGACAAGCTCCCTTTCGAGATCCAGTTCTTCCATCTCGGGGGCTTCTTCGACCAACCGGTCCGCGTGCATGAAATCGTTGGCTCCAGGGTCCGGGAGGTCACGTTTGACCCGGCCAGCTTCAGCTACGGCGCCAACAAGCTCGATCCCGCCCCATTGCAGAAGCTCGGCTTTGCCGGCTTCCGCATCCACTATCCCTTGAACACGCCGCGGTACAAGGACGAACTCGCCGTTTTCCTCGGCGCGAGCTACTTCCGCCTGCTCGGGAAGGGCCAGCGCTACGGGGCGTCGGCGCGCGGCCTGGCGCTCGACACCGCCGAGCGCGGCGGCGAGGAGTTTCCGCGTTTCGAGCAGTTCTGGATCGAGAAGCCGGCGCGCAACGCCACGCAGCTCGTGCTGTACGCGCTGCTCGATTCGAAGCGCGTGACCGGCGCCTACCGCTTCGTGCTGAAGCCGGGCGACGAGACCGTGGCCGAGGTGCAGTCCCGCCTGTACTTCCGCGAGGCGGTCGGCAAGGTGGGAATCGCGCCCGTGACCTCGATGTTCATGTACGGCGAGAACCAGCCGGGCAGCGGCGACGGTTTCCGTCCGGAGGTCCACGACTCGGATGGCCTGTCGATTGCGTCGGCCAGCGGCGAGTGGATCTGGCGGCCGCTGGTGAATCCGAAGCGCCTTCTGACGACCTCGTTCGCCCTGCCTGGCACGCGCGGCTTCGGCCTCATGCAGCGCGACCGCGCCTTCGCGAGTTACGAGGATCTCGAGGCGCGCTATGAGCTGCGGCCGAGCCTGTGGGTCGAGCCGACGTCCGCCTGGGGCCCGGGCCGCGTCGAACTCGTGCAGATTCCGACGCCGGACGAGACGAACGACAACATCGTTGCGTACTGGGTGCCGGCGGAGGCTCCGAAGGCCGGCGCATCGCTGGCGTACTCGTACCGGCTGTTCGCGCTGAAGACCGGCGAACGCCGGCCGCCGACCGCGTGGGTGGCGCAGTCGCGCCGCGGACACGGGTTCCAGGCACTGCCCGACGACGTCGTGAAGTTCAACATCGACTTCGAGGGGCCGGCGCTTGCGCGGTTGCCGCCGGGAACCGAAGTCGAAGCAGACCTGGGCCTGACGAACGGGGTTCGCCAGCTGGTGGTGGTCCACCCGAACGAAGTCCGGGGCGGATGGCGGCTCGTCGTGCAGGCGAAGCGCACCGACAAGGAAAAGCCGATGGAACTGCGCGCGCACCTGCGCCGCGGCGAACAGACATTGAG
>JBFZCF010000015.1:0-18111 GCA_041308065.1 Burkholderiales bacterium | reverse complement strand
CCAGATATCCGCCTGCAACACCTTCGAGGGAACCTGAGCGTCGCAACCCGCGATGAACGTCCGTGACCTCGCCGCCGGCCTCGCGTTGACCGTCGGGATCGTCGGTGGCGTCGCGGCATGGCTCGACCGACCGGGTTCCATCGACGTTCCGCCGGGCCGCTCCGATCCCGGCGCGTATGTCGTGCGAGCCGTTGCTGAAAAGGCGCCGATCGCGCTTCCGGACGGCGGCGCACTGCTTCCGGTGGCGCAGTTCGAGGCACGCGGCCGCGTCCTGAACATCGAGCGCTTCAAGCCCCGCCAGTCGCTGGTCAACTGGATCCCCGGCCTGCGCCCTGCCACGCACGACATCGGCCTCGGCTTCGGTCCGATGACCGACACGGCCAACGTCAGCCGTTTCCGCTTCACCCACGAAGGCGTGAGCCACGGACTGCGCGCTCTGTTCGCGCGGCCACGCGACGCGATGACCCAGGCGGAGTTCGACGCCCTCGCGCCGAACATCACGAACGTGCACGTCATTCCTGCCAGCGACCGCGTGCGTGCGCAACTGCGCCGCGTGAAGCATGGCGAGCTGGTGACGCTGCGCGGACTGCTCGTCAACGTGCGCGACGCCGACGGTCGCGTCGCGACCACGTCGACGACGGCCGGCGATCGCGACTGCGAGATCATGTGGCTCGAGGAAATCCTTACCGATCGGCTCTAGGGAGCGTTGACCGATGACTCTCTTCGAATGGCTGGCGCAGGTGTGCAGCGAACTGGGATGGCCGGTGATGCGGGCGCACGACATGCTCGACGAGACCCGCTGGTCCGACATGTACGAGGCGGGCGTGAGCCCGGCGGACGCGGCGGCACGGGTGCGCGCGGACGCCGCGGCGGACGGGCCGTAGGACCGCGCTCCACGGACGCGGTCGACTGCGTCAGTCGTCGCTCCTGATCACGCCCCGCCGGACGAGCCACTTGACGAGTTCGAGGACCGGGACGATGGTCGCCGACACCAGCAGGATGATCGTCCAGTCCGCGACCGTCAGCGCGTAGGTGCCGAACGGCTCCTTGATCCACGGAAGGTAGACGACGACCGCCAGCAGGCACAGTTCCCAGGCGATCGCGAGGTTGAGCCAGCGATTCCGGAATGGCCTGACGAGGACCGATGTCCGGTCCGAGCGGAAGTTGTAGGCCTTGAAGAACTGGATCAGCACCAGCGAGACGAACGTCATCGTCATCGCTTCGTGGAGTCCCCGTCCGGAAGCGAGCGCCCACGCGAACAGGCCGAGATTGGCAACCATGGACCACGCCCCGCCCACCAGCATCAGCGTCACGACGGAGCGGCTGAAGATGCCGGCGCGCGCGTTGCGCGGCGGCCGCCGCATCAGGGTGCCGTCGGCGGGATCGACCGCCAGCGCCAGCGCAGGCAGCCCGTCCGTGGCGAGGTTCAGGTAGAGAATCTGGACCGCGGACATCGGCAGCGGCATTCCCAGCAGCATGGCGCCGGCCATCAGTCCGATCTCGCCGATGTTCGAACTCAGCAGGAACATCAGGTACTTCTTGATGTTGGAGTAGATGGCGCGGCCCTCGCGTATCGCAGCCACGATGCTCGCGAAGTTGTCGTCGGTGAGCGTCATCGCCGCGGCTTCGCGGGCCACGTCGGTGCCGCTCACTCCCATCGCCACGCCGATGTCCGCGCGCTTCAGCGCGGGAGCATCGTTGACGCCGTCTCCGGTCATCGCCACGACATGGCCTCGCGCCTGGAACGCAGTCACGATCCGCAGCTTGTGGGCCGGCGACACGCGCGCGAAGACGTCGACGCCGTCCACCGCAGCCACCAGTTGCGCGTCGTCCATCGCCTCGACCTGCGCGCCGGTCATGGCGCGGCCCTGGCCGATCCCGAGTTCGCGCGCGATGGCGGCCGCGGTGAGCGGGTGATCGCCCGTGATCATCACCACCCGGATGCCCGCCGCCGCGCACTCCGCGAGGGCCGCCGGCACCTCGGGACGCGGCGGGTCGGTCATCCCCACCAGTCCGAGCAGCGTCAGGTCGCTCTCGCAGTTGTCCAGGGTGGCCGACGCTCGCGCCGCAACCGCCAGGACGCGCATCGCCTGTCCCGCCATCGAGCGCGCGGCGGCGAGGATCCCTGCGCGCGCCTCGTCGTCCATGGGGCGCTCGCCGTCGGGGCCCATCAGCGCCGTGCAGCTGTCGAGGATCGGTTCGGGCGCTCCCTTGCCGAACGCCACCGTGCCGGTCGCCGTGCGATGCAGTGTCGTCATGCGCTTCGTTTCAGCGGAGAACGGGACTTCCTGCACGCGTGGATACGTCACGCCCAGATCCGCTCTCCGGAGCCCCGCCTTGCCCGCCGCGACGACGAGCGCCGCCTCCGTCGGGTCGCCATGCGCGAGCCATCGCCCGCTCTCTTCGTCGCGCTCCACCTCGGCATCGGATGCGAGCAGGGCGGCCGCGAGCAACCGCCGGAGGGGCTCATCCGCGGCGCGCGGCCCGTCCTCGTCCGTGAACTCGCCGATCGGCTCGTAGCCGTGGCTGGACACGTCGATCATCCGGCCGGCGCACCAGATCCGCCGCACGGTCATCTGGTCGAGCGTCAAGGTGCCCGTCTTGTCGGTCGCGATCAGCGTGGTCGCTCCCAGCGTCTCCACCGCCGGCAGCCGGCGCATCAGCGCACGGCGCTTCACGAGGCGCTGCACGCCCAGCGCCAGCGAGATCGTCACCACCGCCGGGAGCGCCTCGGGCACGACCGCGACGGCGAGCGCGATAGCGAACATCAGCATCTGCACGATCGGCTCGCCGCGCGCGATGCCGAGCGCGGCGATCACGAGCACCACGATCAGCGCCGCGCGGGCCAGCTGGCGTCCGAGCCGGTCGAGGCTCAGCTGCAGCGGAGTTCGGCCCACCTCCACGGTGTCGAGCAGGCGCGCGATGCGCCCGAACTCGCTCTCCATCCCCGTGGCGACGACCAGCGCGCGTCCACGTCCGGCGGCCACGGTCGTTCCGGAGAACACGAGGTTGCGCCGGTCACCGACGGCGAGGTCGGCTTCTTCGAGCGCCTCGCAGTGCTTGTCGACCGGCATCGACTCGCCGGTCAACGCCGCTTCCTGGGTCTGCAGGTTGACGGCGTCGAGCAGACGCCCGTCCGCCGGCACGCGGTTGCCCGCCACCAGGAGCACGACATCGCCGGGCACGACGTCCCGGGCCGGGATGTCGAGTTCCCGTCCATCGCGCAGGACGACGGCGTGCGGCGCGGCCATTTCCCGCAATGCCTCGATGGCGCGCTCGGCGCGGTGCTCCTGCACGAATCCGAGCAGGACGGCGAGCAGGACGATGACCGTGATCGCGATCGCCTCGACCATGTGGCCGAGCAGCGCTGAAGCCGCCGTCGCGGCCAGGAGAATCAGGATGAGTACGTTGCGGAACTGGCTTGCGAGCAACGCCCATGCGGACACGCGGGGGCCGGCTCGCAACGCGTTCGGACCGTGGCGAGCCAGCCTGTCGGCAGCCTCGGCCGCGGACAGCCCCGACGCCGAGGACGACGCGGCCTCGATCGCCGCAGCTGACGACAATGCGTGCCACGCGGTGCGTGGGCTGTTCGTCTCCGGGACCATCGCGCTCTCTTCGACCGGTGCCGCCAGCAAGCGCGCCCATCGCGCGCTGTTCAGTCTAGAGTCCGGGCGCCAGCGAGCCTGTCGGTCCGGGCTGCGCCGTTGACGATGATCAGCCGGTGCGACCAACGAGGGACAACTCCGGCTGCAGCTCCCGGGGAAGCCCCGGCCGGCGTCAGGACGCGGCCGGCGCCGACGTCCGCTTCAGGTAGCTGGCGAGCGCGGCGTCCATGCTGGTCGCGTGCACGGCGAACCACTCGAGCATCGCCGGCGCCAGGCGCCCGAGTGGCGCGGCATCTCCTTCCGCCAGCCGGCGCTGCACTTCGGTGACGACCTCGACCACCGACAGGTGCTCGCGCGCGTGGCATTCGGCCATCGGGAAGGCGGATTGCGCCATCAGCGCCTCTTCGTGGCTGAAGTGGCGCTGCAGGTGATCCTGCAGCGCGCCGAGGGCCGCCTGAGCGCCGTCACCGGCGCCGGTCAGGGCCGCGAGCCGCTCCTCGAGTTCGATGTGCAGCGCGTCGATCGACGGAACGCCGACCGCGTATGCACCCTGCCCCTCGGCCATCTCGCCCATGGCTCGCCGCCCGACTCCGACGCGGTTGTCCCTCAGTTGCCTTTCAGGAACTCGGCCAGCGGCGCGTCCATCGTCTGCGCGTGGACGGCGAACCAGGGCATCAGGTCGCTGGAGAACGCCTGGACGGACTCGAGGTCGCCGGCGTCGAACCTGCGGCGGACTTCCGACAGCGACTCCAGCAGCTTCTCGTGCTCGTGCTTGTGCCGCTGGTAGCCTGCATAGCGCTCCTGCTGCATCCACTCTTCCTCGGCGCCGCAATGGCGCAGCAGGTGCTCGTGCAGCTCGAGCAGGTGCTGGCCGTAGTCGGCATCCTCGCATTCGACCAGCCGGTCGAGCAGCATCTGGAACTCGCGATGAAGCTCGTCGATCGGGCCGAAGCCCACGAATATGTCGTCGTGCCTGAACGGTGTCGCCTGGTTCATCGCCTCTCCCGCTGCTCCATGCGCTGGTGCGGCCCAAGGTAAGACGGTTGCCCGGCCCCGGCGTTGATTCACCGCAAGGGCTGTGGCAGGCCCGAACCGGCCGCACGAATGAAAAGCCCGGGCAGGAAAACTGTCCGGGCTCGCGGCGACGGATCGCCGTGGGTGGCGGCTCGAGGCCGCCGGAAACCTAACGGTACACCATCACCGGCACGGTGGAGTGGGTCAGTACCTTCTGCGTCTCGCTGCCCAGCAGGACGGCGTTCAGGCCGCGGCGGCCGTGCGAAGCCATGACGATCAGGTCGCAGCCCTTGCCTTTTGCCGTGTCGATGATGGCCTCGTACGGCAGGAAGGACTTCACCGTCACGGTCTCGATGGGCACCCCGGCCTTCGTGGCCATGTCGGCCAGTTTCGAGAGCCGCTCGGCGCCGACCTGGTCCATGCGCGACTCGTAGTCGTCGAGCGTCTCCGGCCGGTATTCGGACAGGTTGGAGTAGGAATACGGTTCCAACGTGGTCATGCCGACCATGGCCGCGTTCAGCGCCTTCGCCAGGTCGACCGCAGCCGCAACGGCCTTGTTCGACAAGTCGGACCCATCAGTGGGAACAAGGATACGTTTGAACATGAGACCTCCGATCAGCCTGTGTTCAGGCTAGGACTGTTGGCAAGTCACCGATTGACACCCGTCAACGACATTCGCCTGCGGCCACCGAAAGCAGCGCAAGGGCCTGGCCGGCCGCCACGAACCCCATGGTGGCCGTCACCACCACGCTCGACCCGTAGCCGGCGCAGGCCAGCGCGGCGCCGGTCGCCGGCCTGCCGTCAGCATCGCACACCGGTGCCGGCCGCTGCAGCGGCTCGTCCGAGTACACGCCGATGACTCCGAAGCGTGGCGGCTGCTTGCCGTCGCGCGTGTCGCGCGGAAAACCGTGGTCGCGCCGGAGCTTGTGACGCACCCTGGCCAGCAGCGGGTCGCCGGCGAGGCGGGCGAGGTCATCGCAGCGCACGCGCGTCGGATCGAACCGCCCGCCGGCCGCCCCGCAAGTCACGATGGCCACGCCCGCCGCCTTCGCCGACGCGATCAACGCCGCCTTGGCGATCACCTGGTCGATGCAGTCGAGCACGACGTCGGCGCCTTCAACCAGAGACGCCGCGTTGTCGACGGTCGCAAACTCGTCGATGGCACGCACCGTGCAGGCCGGATTGATCGCCCGCGCGCGACTGGCCATCGCATCGACCTTGGCCATGCCATAGGCGTCGCCCAGCGCGTGGATCTGGCGGTTGGTGTTCGACTCGGCGACGTGATCCAGGTCCACGAACGTCAGGCGGCCGACCGCCGACCGCGCCAGCGCCTCCGCCGCCCACGAGCCGACGCCGCCGATGCCGACCACGACCACCCGCGCGGCCCGGAACCGCTCGGCCGCCTGGTCGCCGTACAGGCGCGTCACGCCCGAAAAGCGTCGCAGCAGGTCGGCGTGCTCCGTCTGTCCAGCGGGCGAGTTCATAGGGTCACCGCGCGCGCACAAACGGGAGCCGCCTCCGGGCCAAGGCACAGGATGTCGCGATGCGCTTCCGGCGTCGGGCCGGCCGTTGTCGTGTCCACCTACCAAGCTTACCGGCGACCGGGGTCAAGTCCGGGCAGGCTCGCGGGGAATATCCTTGAGGTTGGCGCTGTTTGACGGGACGGGAAAATGGAACAGAACGAAGAGGCGATGCAGCAGCTTCGCAACGCGATGCCGTCCCTCGCGGGCATGTCGCCGGCGCTCGAACAGGAAGTGACACACAACCTGCGCCTGATGAAGGTGCCGGCGGGCACGCCCGTCTTCAGCGAGCGCGAGCCGTGCAACGGGTTCCCGATCGTGCTGAGCGGACGCGTGCGGGTGTCCAAGGCGCTCGAGAGCGGCCGCGAACTGTCGCTCTACGAAGTGACGCCCGGCGAGAGCTGCGTGATCTCCACCAGTTGCATGCTGGGCACTGCGCCCTACGGCGCGCGCGGCGAGTGCGCCACGGACGCCGAGATTGCACTGATACCGCGCGGCACGTTCGACCGGCTGATCGCCGAACACCGCCCGTTCCGCGAAGAGGTGCTGCAGGTGTTCGCCGACCGCATCCTCCAGCTGATGGAGCTGGTGGAGTCGATCGGCTTCCAGCGTCTCGACCGCCGGCTGGCGGCGGCGCTGCTCGGAAAGGGCGCCAAGGTGTCGGCATCGCACCAGGAGATCGCGGAACAACTGGGCGTGTCGCGCGAGTCCGTCAGCCGGCTGCTGAAGCAGTTCGAGCAGGGCGGCTGCGTGCACCTCGGGCGCGGCGCGATCGAGATCGTCGACCCCGCCGCCCTGCGGCGCATCGCGGCCGGCGAGGCGATGGTCATTGGGGGTGACCGCAGTCACTGAGTACCGCTGGTGCCGGCCTCCAAGATCCGGCTTTATCGAGTTCAACGTAAACGGAAGGAAGGTAACCGGGATGTTCAAGACCAATGTCGGTGGAATCGACCGCGTGCTTCGCATCGTGGCGGGACTTGTCCTGATCGGCCTGACGCTGATGGGGACGATCGGGCCGTGGGGCTGGATCGGGGTCGTGCCGCTCGCGACGGGACTGCTCAGCTCCTGTCCGCTGTATTCGATCATCGGGCTCAACACCTGCCCGATGAAGTCGGCGAAGTAGCCGCGCTTGATCGCCGAACAGGGCCGCCGCGTGCGGCCCTTCTTGCTGTCTGTCATCGTGCGGTCCCCGGGGCTGGCTTAGACTGATCAAAGCCTGATCTCGGCACGAAGCTACGGGAGACAACGATGAAAATCCTGATTCCGGTCGACGGCAGCAAGTTCAGCCGCACGGCAGTCGACTTCGTCGCTTCACGCTCGACACTCGTGGGCGACAACCCGGACGTCGAGGTTCTCAACGTGCAGATGGCCATTCCGAGCCGCGCCACCCGCGTGGTCGGAAGCGACGTCGTGGCGTCGTACTACACGGAGGAAGCCGAGAAGGCGCTGAAGTCGGCGCGCACCCGGCTCCAGAAGGCCGGGATGAGTCCGACGGTGCGTTTTGCGGTCGGCAACCCGGCCGACGCGATCAGCGCGGCGGCGGCCGGCGACAAGGTGGACCTGCTGGTGATGGGTTCGCACGGGCACTCCGCGCTGCGCGGACTGCTGGTCGGCTCGGTCACCAACGCGGTGCTGGCCCAGACGAAGACGCCGATCCTGATCCTGCGCCACCGCGAGACCCCGCCAGCCGACTCGCTGAAGGTCGGGATCGCGGTGGACGGCAGCAAGTTCGGGCGCGAGGCGGTGAAGTACGTGCTCCGCCACCGGTCCCTGTTCGGCGAGAACCCGCAGATCACGCTGCTGCACGTAGTCACGGACTTCGCGGGCGCCCTGATGCCCGACATGGCCGGCATCGCCCTGCCCGCCTACTCGGAGGAAGACATCCGCTCGATGCAGAAGAAGGCGTTCGAAGCGGCCGTGAGTCCGGTGCGGAAGCTCTTCGAAAAGGCCAGAGTGAAGCCGGTCGAGGTCTGCCTGGCCGGCAACGCGGGCGACGAACTCGCGGCCTACGCAAAGAAGAAGAAACTCGACGTCCTCGTGATGGGCTCGCACGGCTACGGCGCCTTCAAGGCGGCCGTGATGGGCTCGGTCGCAACCCGGGTCGCGCACACGTCCGAGGTTCCGCTGCTGCTCGTGCGCCGCGCCTGACGTCTCGTCCTGACCGGGCGGCCGGCCTGCCCGGTGGGGGTCGATGCCGCCGTCGCCGGCGGGCGTGCTCGCCCCGTCTGCAACAATGGCAGGCGTGACCGCGCCGCCGCCCCGCTTATCGAGCTCGCTGCTCGCCTGGTATTTCGTCGTCACCTGGGGCTCCGGCTACCTCGCCACCAAGATCGGCCTGCAGTACGCGCCGCCCTTCACCTTCCTCTCGCTTCGATTCGCCTTCGGACTGCTGCTCGTCGTGCCGATCGCGCTCGCCGTCCGGCCGCAGTGGCCCGGCTCGGCGTCGCAGTGGTTTCACGTCGCGCTGGCCGGGATGCTGATGCACGCGGTGAACCTCGGCGGCAGCCACTACGCGCAGTACCTCGGCATGTCCGCCGGGATCGCCGCGCTGGTGCTGGCGCTGCAGCCGCTCGTCACGGCGATGGTGGCCGCGCCGCTGCTGGGCGAGCGTCTCGCCCGGCCGCAGTGGCTCGGCGTGGCCCTGGGGCTGATCGGCGTGGCGCTGGTCGTGTGGCACAAGATCGACCTTAACGCGCTGACGGCCGGCGCGCTGATCGCCGTGACGGTCGCGCTGGTCGCAATCACCGCCGGCACGCTGTACCAGCGGGTCTTCTGCCCGGCGGTCGACCTGCGCGCGGCGTCGGTCGTGCAGTTCGTCGCCTCGTTCGTCGTGCTCGTTCCGCTCGCCGTGTGGGTCGAGGACTTCCGTTTCGAGCCGGCGGGGCCGATGTTCGGCGCAATCGCCTTCCTGGTGATCTTCGCGTCGATCCTCGCGGTCAACGCGCTGCACACGCTGATGCGCCGCGGCGAGGCGACGCGCGTCACGAGCCTGCTCTACCTGACGCCGATCATCGCCGTGGCCCTCGAGTGGTTGATGTTCGACGTGCGGCCGACGCTGCTGACCACGCTCGGCATCGCCGTCACCTGCGCGGGAGTGGCGATGGTGGCGTGGCGTCCGCGGGCGCCCGGAGCCGCGCGATGACGCTGCGCATGCGTCACATCATGGTTTTCATCGTGCTGACGCACACCGCGTTCGGGGCGGCGCGCCTGACCGGCACGCTGTACGCGCTGTCGAACAAGGCATCCGCCTTCACCGTCGGGGTGCAGATGGCGCTCTTCGCACTGGTGCCCGCGCTGCTCGCCGTCCGGGCCGGCCGCTGGCTCGACACGGTCGGGCCGTTCCGGCCGCTGCTGCTCGGCATCTCGCTGATGACGGCCGGGGCCCTGCTGCCGGCGCTGTTCCCGTACGAGGTCGCCGACATCGCGCCGCTGCTGGTCGCGAGCGCGCTGCTCGGCACGGGCTTCATGTACGTGCAGATCACGGCGCAGCACGTCGTCGGCACGCAGGCCGCGCCCGACCGCCGGCCGGCAGCGTTCTCGATGCTCGCGCTCGCGTTCTCGACCTCGGGCCTGATCGCGCCGGTGGGCAGCGGCTTCCTGATCGACAGCATCGGCCATCGGGCGACGCTGGGTGCGATCTTCGTGCTGCTGGCGCTCGGGCTCGGGGTGCTTCTGTGGCAGCGTGAGCGCCTGCCGCGTCCCCACGCGCCGCGGGCGGAGCGCGTGGCGACCAATCCGTTCGACCTGTTCCGCGTGCCCGAGGTGCGGCACGTGCTGATCACCAGCGGCCTGGTGTCGATGGCATGGGACCTGCAGACCTTCCTCGTCCCCGTCTACGGCACGCGCATCGGCCTCAGCGCCTCGCAGATCGGCGTGATCATCGGCGCGTTCGCCGCGGCGACGTTCGTGATCCGGCTGGCGATGCCCGCGCTGGCGCGTCGCTTCCGCGAGTGGCAGGTGCTCGTGTTCACGCTCGTCACGTCCGGCGTCGCGTACGGACTGATGCCGCTGTTCGACTCGGCGGCGCCGATGATGGCCGTCATGTTCCTGCTCGGCCTCGGGCTCGGAGCGGCGCAGCCCAACGTGATGTCGCTGCTGCACGCCCGGTCCCCCGAGGGTCGCGTCGGCGAGGCGCTGGGACTGCGCACGATCGTCATGAACAGCAGCCACGTCGTGCTGCCGCTCGTGATCGGCGCGTTCGGCACGGTGCTCGGCACCGCGCCGGCCTTCTGGCTGATGGCGTCCGCGCTCATAGGCGGCGGCTGGTCGGCGCACCGCTGGACGCGCGGCGCGCCGCTAAGAAAGGAATGATGGCCGCGCTGCCGCCGGACCTGCCGACGCGCCTCAGCCGCGAGGACATCGAGGCCTCGCTGCATCGCGCGCTCGAGCGCTGGGACGGCGCCTCGCCCGCGTGGGTGTTCGGTTACGGCTCGCTGATCTGGAAGCCGGAACTCGTGTTCGACCGGCGCCACGCCGCGCGCGTGCACGGGTATCACCGACGGCTCTGCCTGTGGAGCCGGGTGAACCGCGGCACGCCGGAGTGCCCGGGCCTCGTGGCCGGTCTCGATCGAGGCGGGTCGTGCGCCGGGATCGTCTACCGCGTGCCTGCGCACGAAGTGCGCCGCCAGTTCGAGCAGTTGTGGGAGCGCGAGATGTTCATGGGCTCGTACGCGCCGCGCTGGCTGCATTGCCGGGGGGCCGATGGCACGGCGGTATCGGCGCTCGCGTTCGTCGTGCGCCGGGACGTCTCCAACTATGCAGGCCGGCTGAGCGAGGCGGAAATCCTCGACGTCTTCCGGCGCGGCAGTTGCGGCCGCTTCGGCACCAGCCTCGACTACCTCGTCAACACCGTGCGGTCACTGCACGAGCACGGCCTGCGCGACCCGCACTTCGAGCGGCTGGCCCGCCATGCCGGGATGGCCGCGAGTCCCGAAGGCGCCGCCCGCCGGCGCTCCTAGAATTGCGGAATGAACATCGCCGACCTTCGCACCGACTACGCCCGCGCCGCCCTCGACGAGGAACACTCGGACGCCGACGCCATCCGCCAGTTCACGCGCTGGTGGGACGAGGCAATGGCGTCGCAGGTCCGCGAGGCGAACGCGATGACCGTGGCGACCGCCGATGCCGACGGCCGGCCTGGCGCCCGCACGGTGCTGCTGAAGGGCTACGACGAGCGCGGCTTCGTGTTCTTCACGAACTACGAGAGCCGCAAGGGACGCGAACTCGCTGCCAACGCGCGGGCCTGCCTGCTCTTCTTCTGGCCGGAACTCGAGCGACAGGTCCGCATCGACGGCGCCGTGGAGCGCGCAAGCGAGCAGGAGTCCGACGAATACTTCCGCAGCCGACCGCTCGCCAGCCGCATCGGCGCGTGGGCGTCGCCGCAGAGCGAGGTCATCAGCGGCAAGGCCTGGCTGCTCGCGCGCGCGGCCGAGATGGGCCTGCGGCACGGCATCGCTCCCTCGCGTCCGCCGCACTGGGGCGGCTACCGGGTGATCCCGTCGGCCATCGAGTTCTGGCAGGGGCGGCCGTCCCGGCTGCACGACCGCCTGCGCTACCTGCGTAGCCCCACGGGGTGGGACCGCGCGCGGCTCGCGCCTTAGGGCCGGAGCCACGAATAAGCCGGTTTTTCGAGGCGGATCAAGGCGGTTGCGGCCTCCCGTGGCCCCTGCTGCGACTATCATTGCCCGATATGCAGGACAGGGGGGTGTGAATGAGCGACCAGCCGATCTCGATCATCATCGTCGAGGATGAACCGGAATTCCGGCGACGCTTCGTGCAGATCATCGAGAACGAGCCGAGCATGACGCTCGTCGGCGTTGCCGCGAACAAGCGCGAGGCGCAGGCGATCATCGACCGGGAGTCGTTCGACGTGATGCTGATCGACCTCGGCCTGCCCGACGGCAGCGGCATCGACCTGATCCGCCAGGTCAGCCAGAAGAAGCCCGACGTCGACATCATGGTCGTCACGGTCTTCGGCGACGAGCAGCACGTCGTGTCTTCGATCGAGGCCGGCGCCACGGGCTACATCCTCAAGGACTCCGCGCCGGCCGACGTGATCTCCTGCATCCGGCTGCTGCGTGCCGGCGGCTCCCCGGTGAGCCCGGTGGTCGCGCGCAGCGTGCTGCGCGCCATCCGCAACCGCATGGGCACGACGGCGCCGACGCGCGCGCCGGGCTCCGAGCAGAACCCGCTGTCGGCGCGCGAGACCGAGATCCTGCAGTTGCTGGCGAAGGGCATGAGCTTCAACGAGATCGGCGAGATCCTCGGCATCTCGCCGCACACCGTCACCGCCCACATCAAGAAGATCTACCGCAAGCTCGCCGTGCACTCGCGCGGCGAGGCCGTGTACGAAGCGACGCAGATGGGCCTGCTGAAAAGCTGAGCCCACTGCCGTGACGGTCCCGGTGGTTCGTCTGGCGCGCCTGCTCGGCGTCGCCTTCGCCTGCCTGCTGGCCGTCCTGCTGCCGCTGCCCGGGCAGGCCGACGAAGCGCAGGCGATCCCGCGCATCGAACTCACCGGCGGGACGCGCGGCACGTTTCCCGCCGCCGACGCGCTCTGGCAGTCGCACGCATTGCCGATGCGCTGGGCCGCCAGCGGCGGACGCACCGGGATCTGGCTGCGGTACGGGTTCGACCTGCCGGCGGCGCCGCAGGAGGGCTGGAGCATCCTGTTCGGCCGGCTGGCCAACGGCGGCACCGTGTACGTCAACGGCAAGATGGTCGCCGACATCCCGCTCGACGCCGACCGGCGGCACGTGAACTGGCGCCGCCCGCATCTGGTCAACCTTCCCAACGACTACCTGCACGCCGGCCAGAACCAGGTCCTCGTGTTCACGTCGTACGGACTCGGCGTGCACGGGATCGGCAGCATCGAGGTCGGCCCGACCGCCGAACTGCAGCCGGACTACGGCAGCCAGTTCTTCGTCAACCACACGCTGCGCTGGATTGCGCTGCTGCTCACCTGCCTGATGGCGATCGGCTTCGCCGCCCTCTGGTTCCGCCGCCGTTCGGAGTCCTTGTTCGGGCTGCTGTCCCTGATCGCCGCGTCCTGGGCGCTGCGCTCGCTCGACTTCGCGTTCGAGTCGCTGCCGGCGGACATGCGGTTGTGGACGCGCGGCGCCTTCTACCTCGGCACCGCCGCGTTCACCGCGCTCGCGACGATCACGATGTGGCGGCACGGCGGGGTGAAGCGCGGCGCGGCGGAAGCCGGCGTCGTCGTGCTGGCCGTGCTGGGACCGCTGCTGTTCGCGATCTCGGGCGACACGTTCGACCTCACCGCGGGCACCGCCTGGCAGGCGGTGATGCTGGGCCTGCTGGGCCTCGGCCTCCTCTCGCTCGCCGTCCACGCGCTGAAGTCGCCGACCTTCATGCTCAAGGGCATCGTGCTCGCCATCGGGATCGCGCTGGCAGCCGCCGTGCACGACTTCCTGGTGTACGTCGGCGTGCTGACCTTCGGCAGCCCCGAACTCCTGAACATCGCCACGCCGGTCCTGCTCTTCGCGCTTGGCGGCGCGCTGATCGAGCGATTCGTGCGCTCCCTCGCCGACGTCGAGAAGACCAACGCCGAGCTCGAAAGCCGCATCCACGAGCGCGAGCAATTGCTGAAGCGCAACTTCGACCGCCTGCGCGAAAGCGAGCGCGTCAAGGCCAGCGCGCAGGAGCGCCAGCGCATCATGCAGGACATGCACGACGGCCTAGGCTCGCAGCTGCTGTCGTCGCTGATGCTGGTCGAGCGCGGCGCGCTGACCAACGAGCAGGTGGCGCAGATCCTGCGCGAGTCGATCGACGACATGCGCCTGGCGATCGACGCGCTCGCCGCGGAAGACTCGGACCTCCTGTCGGCCCTCGGGAACCTGCGCTACCGGATGGAGCCGCGCTTGAAAGTGGCCGGCATGGAACTGCAGTGGGACGCGCGCGGCCTGCCCGAAGAGGTCGACATCGATCCGGACGCCGTGCTGCCCGTGCTGCGCATCGTGCAGGAGGCGCTGACGAATGCGATCAAGCACAGCCGCGCGCGCGCGGTGCGCGTCACGCTCGGCGTCGACTCGCGCGACGACTCGGAGTGGCTGACGATCCGCGTGACCGACAACGGTCGCGGACTCGCGGCGGGCGCCAACGGCAACGGGCGCGGCCTGCTGAACATGCGCAACCGCGCGCGCAAGATCGGCGCGGTCCTGAAGGTCGAAACGGTCCCCGGGGCCGGCACGATGATCCTGCTGCGCCTGCCGCTCGCCACCTCCCCGGGGCCCAACACCCGCGCGATGCAACTGTCGCTGAACACCGAGGCGGTGATCGAGCAGGTGCGGCAGGGGTAGCGATCCGTCCCGCCGGGCGACGCCCGACCGTACACTGCCGGCCATGTCACCGCCGGCCAGCGCCTCCGATTCGCTGTTCGGGGACGATCCCGTCCCCGGCACCCCGCCTTCGAGCCAGGCCGCCGTCGTCGCTCCCGCCTGGCTCGACGAGAGCCTCTTCAAGCTGGGCCGGCAATTGCCCGCCAGCGTCCATCTCGGGACGTCGTCGTGGAGCTTCCCGGGCTGGCAGGACATCGTCTACTCGCGCCAGTACACGGAAGCGCAGCTCGCCAGGCACGGCCTCGCGGCGTACTCGCAGCACCCGGTGCTGCGGACGGTGGGGATCGACCGCAGCTTCTACCAACCCCTCGCCATCGCGGAGTACGCGCGGTACGCGAGTCAAGTGCCGGACGAGTTCCGCTTCCTCGTGAAGGCGCCGTCGCTGGTGAGCGACGCGGTCGTTCGCCGCGAACGCGGCGCGCCGGCCGAGGACAATCCGCACTTCCTCGACGCGGCCGCGGCGATCGATCACTTCGTCGGCCCCGCGATGGAAGGCCTCGGCATCCATGCCGGGCCGCTCGTGTTCCAGTTGCCGCCGCTGCCGCGCGAGTGGACCCAGGGCGACGCCCGCGCCGCGACGATCGAACGCATCGGCACGATGCTGGCCGGATTGCCGCGCGAGGTGAACGGCCGCGCGCCGATCTACGCCGTCGAACTGCGCAACCCCGAGTTGCTGACCCCGCGTTGCGTGCGCATGTTGCGCGAACACGGCGCCCGGCTCTGCGTCGCCATCCACGCCCGCATGCCGCCCGCGGCGCGGCAGAGTGCCGCGCTGCACGCCATGGACGCTGCCGAGGACGAAGGCGACGACTGGCGCCTGAAGGGACCGCTGGTGGTGCGCTGGAGCCTGGCGAGCGGCTTCCGCTATGACGATGCGAAGAGCCGCTACGCGCCGTTCGATCGCCTGGTCGATCCCGACATCCCCAGCCGCGGCACGCTCGCGCACCTGATCCACGTCGCGCTGAAGAGCGGACAGCCGAGCTTCGTCATCGTCAACAACAAGGCCGAAGGCTGCGCGCCCCTCAGCGCGATCGAACTGGCACGCGCGGTGGTCGGGTGATCCCGGCGCAGTCCGGATCCGCGGGCTACGTGCGCAGCTTCGACGCGAATGTCCGGCGGAACTTCTCGACCTTCGGCGCGACCACGAACATGCAGTAGCCCTGCCCGGGGTTGTGGCGGAAGTACTCCTGGTGATCGGTCTCCGCGCGGTAGTACTCGGGCGCTGGCAGCACCTCGGTGACCACCTTGCCCGACGCCTGCGACTGCGCCTCGGCGATGACTTCCGCGGCCACGCGGCGCTGCTCCTCCGAGTGCACGAAGATCACCGAGCGGTACTGCGTGCCGACGTCGTTGCCCTGCCGGTTGAGCTGCGTCGGATCGTGGATCACGAAGAACACCTCGAGGATCTCGCGGTACGAAGTGCGCGCGGGATCGAACTCGATCCGCACGACCTCGGCGTGTCCGGTGCGGCCGCCGCAGACCTGCTCGTAGGTCGGCGCGGCGACCTGCCCGCCGGCATAGCCCGACTCGACGTCGACCACGCCCGCCAGGTCCTCGTAGACCGCTTCGAGGCACCAGAAGCAGCCGCCGCCAAGCGTGGCGAACTCGTTGCCGGGTCGTGGCTGCGGGGCCAGGGGATGCTTGATCGACATGGGAAACTCCTCGAAGTTGACGGCAACGCGCGCTGTAGCGAAGGCGCGACGCGGCAAGGTTCAGGCGAAAGGCACGACCGCCAGCGCGAACGACATCGCCAGGCTGCCGGCGACGATCGAGGCGACGACGTGGTCTGCCGATTCGCCGATCGGCACGCCGAGTATCGACCGCGCGCCGCTGCCCCACCACGAGCAGCTGATCAGGTACGCGACGCACACAAGCACGATGCCCGGCAGCACGATCAGGGCCGGCGCCACCGCGTAGATCGGCAACGATCCGTAGACTCCGACGGCCAGTCCGCCCGCCCAGTCGCGCGGACGGCCGTACATCGGCAGCAGCCAGCCCCCGAAGAGGCCCTGGGCGAGCGGCAGGCCGGCCGCCGCGAGCCACAGCACGAGCAGCGGCCTCCACCCCCGGTCCGGCTGCGCCGAGTACCCGGCGACGAAGTTCCAGTCGGTGTTGAACACGCGCACCCCGATCTCGGTCGCAACAGCCACGACGAGGCCGCCGACGACGGCCACTGCCACCGGCCCCCAGAGCCACCCGGGTTGCGAGCGGCGGCGTGCCACCCACTGCCACACCCACTCCGGTTCGAACAGCGCGATGGTCACCAGGGCCTGTCTAGAGGACCGTGGGCCGGTTCGACAGCTCGTTCGGGTTGAGCTCGCCGTCGGCGAGCGGAAAGTGGCGGGCCAGCAGCTCGCCCACCGACCTGACGGCCTCGATCGCGCCCTGCTCGAAACGCCCCGCGCGGAACTGATCACGCATCGCGGCGCAGATCGCATCCCACTCGGCGCGCGGCACTCGGCTCGCGATGCCCCGGTCGGCGATCACCTCGATGCTGTGGTCGGCGAGCTCCACGTAGATGAGCACGCCGTTGTTCTGCTCGGTGTCCCACACCCGCAGCTTCGAGAACACCATCGCGGCGCGCTGGCGCGCCGGCGCGTCGCGCTTCAGGTAACTCCACGGCAGCGCGGCCTCGACGGCGAAGCGGATCTCGCCCGAGTGGCGGCGTTCGCTGTCGGCGATTGCCTGCTGGATGCGCGCGAGCGAATCTTCGCTGAACGCCTTGCGCACGGCGTGCGGCGTCTTGAACCAGTGGCGCAGCCAGCGACCGATGCTCATCGTCTCTCCGTCACCCTCTACCAGCTGCTGCCGCCACCGCCGCCGGAGAAGTCTCCGCCGCCGCCGGACGACCAGCCACCGCCGCCACCGCCACCGAATCCGCCTCCGCCCCAGCTGCCGCCGCCGCTCCAGCCGCCGGGGATGATGACCGGGCCGCCGCGCCGTCCGCCGAGCACCCGGCCGCCCCCCAGCGGGCCGCGGCCACCGCCGAAGGCGGACAGCACGAGCACCGCGATCCCGGCGATGGCGCCGACGATCAGCGACGACAGCATGAAGCCGGCAATGGCACCGGTGCCGGCGCCGCTCACCATCGCGCCCGGCACGCCGAAGATTCGCCGCAGCAGCGCGCCGACCAACGTGCCGAAGATGATCAGCGGCGCGAGCGCGGCGAGCAGGTCCTCGCCGGCATCGACCTTGTGGCGCGGCACGCCGGCCGGCGTCGGCAGCGCCTCGCCTTCGATGCGTTTCATCACCGCGTCGACGCCGGCGTCGATGCCGGCCGCGAACGCCCCGCGCGCGAACTGCGGCCCCATCAGCTCGCGCGTGATGCGGGTGGCGACGACGTCGGGAATCGCGCCCTCGAGGGAACGCGCCACGCTGATCCACACGCGGCGGTCCTTGACGGCGACCGCGATCAGCACGCCGTCGCCGACGCCCTTGCGGCCGATCTTCCACGCGTCGCCGACGCGATTGGTGAAGTCCGAGATCGGCTCGGGCTGCGTGCTCGGCACGACGATCACCGCGATCTGCGAGCCCTTCTCCTGCTCGAAGGCCGCGAGCTTCGCTTCGAGCCGCTCCTTCGCGCCACCGCCGAGCACACCCGCCGTGTCGGTCACGCGC
>JBFZCF010000014.1:0-18336 GCA_041308065.1 Burkholderiales bacterium | reverse complement strand
CATGCACGGCGGGCAGGTCATCCAGCAGTTCTCGGCGACGGAGTACCGCGAGTACCTCGCGTCGGGACAGGCTGACCTCGAGGTCTTCTACGAGCAGCACCTGGCGTATGCGCGTGGCGCGCAGGAGCAGGTCCACGCCTTCGCCAGCCTCGACGAGCGCGTGATCAGCCTGCAGGCGAGCCACCGCAAGGGCGAGCGCGCGCGTGGAGAGCCGCTGGGCCGGCTGTACGGCGTGCCGGTCGCGGTCGAGGACGTCATCGACACGATGGACTTCCCGACGGCATTCGGCAGTCCGATCCACGACGGTCGCTATGCGGTCGCCGATGCGCCCGTGGTACGCCGCCTGCGCGACTCCGGCGCGGTGATCGTCGGCAAGACGGCCACGAGCGAGTTCGGCGGCGCGGAGCCCGGACCCGCCCGCAACCCGCACAACCCCGGCCACACGTCCGGCGGATCGGCGGGCGGATCGGCCGCGGCGGTCGCGGCGGGCGTGGCGCCCCTGGCGCTCAGCTCCCAGACCAACGGTTCGGTGATCCGCGCTGCTTCTTTCTGCGGCGTCTACGGCTTCAAGCCTTCAATGGGCCTGCTGCCTCGCACCGGCGTGTTCGAGCAGTCCCCCTCGCTGGACCAGCTGGGGCTGTTCGCCCGCTGCGTGCAGGACCTCGCTCTCGCGAGCGAGATCATGTCGGGCGACGACGGCGAGGATCGGGCCGCGCTTGGGCTGCCACCCCGCCAGCTGGCAGCCGTCTGTGCTTCCGAACCTCCGGTGGAGCCGAAGTTCTGCTTCGTGCGCACGCCCTGGTGGGACCTGGTCGACGCGGAGGCGCGCGAGGCGTACGAGGCATTCGTCGAGCTGATGCGGGGGGTGGTGGTCGCGGCGGACCTTCCGGCGCTGGTGGAACAGGCCGTCCAGTGGCATGAGAAAGTCGCCGAAGCCGAGTTCGCCTTCGCGATGCAGCGTGAGTACCGCAACCATCCGGCGCAGCTCAGCGACGGTTTGCGGCAGCGGGTGGAGCGGGGCATGCAGATTCCCGTGCTCGACTACCTGGCCGCCAGAGACCGGATGCCGCATGCGGCCTGCGCGTTCGATGCGTATTTCGAGCACTACGACGCCATCCTGTCGCCGGCCGCGATGGGCGGCGCTCCCGGCGGGTTCGCGTCGACGGGCAACTCCAACCTGCAGAACGTGTGGAGCTTCGGCGGCCTGCCCACCTTGTCGATGCCCCTGCTTCACCTCTCCAGCGGGCTGCCGCTCGGCGTGCAGGCGGCGGGGCCGCTGCACAACGACGGCCGCTTCCTGCGGGCCATGCGCTGGCTGGTCAACGAATTCGTCAATCGGAGTGGTTCATGAAGAAGATCGAAGTACTGGCGGGGTTCGTCGGCCTGTTGCTGCTCGTGGCCTTCTTCGCCCCCTACGTGCACAAGCTTCCCCAGATCGACATCACCCTGATCCTGCTGGGCGGCCTGGCCCTGGCTGGCTACGACTTCTTCACGTCCAAGAAGTAGGGCCGGCTAGAAGAAGCCCAGGCCGACGCTGAAGAGCTTCTCGACCCGCGGAATGATCCGCTTGTTCTCCACGAACACGATCAGGTGGTCCTCGGCCTGCACCACGACGTCGTGGTGAGCCATCAGCACCTGCGCCCGGTCCGCGCTGCCTCGCACCACAGCACCGATGGTCGCCCCGCGTGGCAGCTCGATCTGCTCGATCTGCTTGCCGATGATCCTCGAACTCTTCTCGTCGCCGTGCACGATGAGCTCGAGCGCTTCCGCCGCTCCGCGCCGCAGGCTGTGCGCCGCCACCACGTCGCCGCGGCGAACGAAGCGCAGCAGCGCGGACAGCGTTGCATATGACGGCGACACGGCGATGTCGATCTGCCCGCCCTGCATCAGGTCGCCGTAGCTCTTGCGGTTGATCAGCGCGATCACCCGGCGGGCCCCGAGGCGCTTCGCCAGCAGCGAGCTCATGATGTTGTTCTCGTCGTCGTTCGTCAGCGCGACGAAGAGGTCGGCGTCCTGCACCCCTTCCTGGGTCAGCAGATCCTCGTCGGTGGCGTCGCCCTGCAGCACGAGTACCTCGGACGACAGCTGGCGTGCGAGCACTTCGGCGCGGCGCTTGTTCGATTCGATGATCCTGACGTTGAACCGCTCGGCGATGTCGAGCCCCTCGCCCGTGTCCAGCGCGCGCGCCAGGCGCAGGCCGATGTTCCCGCCGCCCGCGATGATCACCCGCCGCACCGGCTTGTCCATCCGGCGCATTTCGCCCAGAACCCGCCGGATGTCCTGCGACGCCGCCAGGAAGAACACCTCGTCGCCCGGCTGCACGAACGTGTCGCCGTCCACGCGCACGCTGGCGTCGTTGCGGAAGATCGCGACGATCCGCGTGTCGACGTTCGGGATGTGCCGCCGCAGGTCCTTGATCGGATGGGACACCAGCGGACCGCCCGCAAACGCGCGCACCGCGATCAGGCTGGCCCGGCCGTCCGCGAACTCGAGCACCTGCAGCGCCTCGGGGAACTCGATCAGCTTCAGCAGGTAGTCGGTGACCGTCTGCTCCGGAAAGATGACGTGCGAAGCGCGGAAGCCGCTCTCGCCGATCAGCGCCGGATGCTGCTGCAACTCGACGTTGCGCACGCGCGCGATGCGGGTCGGGATGTTGTAGAGGTCGGCGGCGATCTTGCACGCCACGAGGTTGACCTCGTCGCCCGCCGTCACCGCGATCAGCATGTCCGCATCTTCGGCGCCTGCCTGGTGCAGGATCGAAGGCAGCGCGGCGTTGCCGACGAGCCCGCGCAGGTCGAAGCGTTCCTGCAACTCCGCCACGCGACTGACGTCGGTGTCGATGACGGTGATGTCGTTCGCCTCGGAGACCAGCGCTTCCGCGACCGACGATCCGACGCGGCCGGCGCCGACGATGATGATCTTCATGGTTGGGTCGTTGGCGACGCCCGCTACAGCGTTCTAGTCGTCGTATTCGTCCCGCTGCACGTACACCCGCGGTTCGTTGGCCGCGTCGCGGGCCTCCACGGCCGGCGGCACGTCCGCCGGTTCCTCGACGCGCTCGCCGCGGCGACTGCCGCGCGCAAGCTCGATGCCGAGCTGCTTGAGTTTCCGGTACAGGTGCGTGCGTTCGAGCCCGGCGCGATCGGCCACGCGCGTCATGCTGAAGCCCTCCCTGGCCAGGTGGTACTCGAAGTAGACGCGCTCGAACTGGTCGCGCGCGTCACGCAAT
The DNA here is from genome assembly GCA_041308065.1 of Burkholderiales bacterium. GTDB lineage: Bacteria > Pseudomonadota > Gammaproteobacteria > Burkholderiales > Burkholderiaceae_F > JAOUJD01. The sequence goes on along the minus strand of JBFZCF010000014.1, from coordinate 15,107 downwards.
GGCTGATCGAGCGGAACGCCGTTGTGCCGCGCCGGCTCGGGTTCGGCGGTCGCCGCCGTGTCCCGGGCTGGAGCTGACGCGGGCTCTGCCTGCGGCTCGGCATGGACCGGCTGCACCGCAGGGGCCTGCATTGGCCGAAGGTTGCGCATCACGCGCCCGCGCTCCAGTCCGCCTCGGACCGCCGACAGCAGCCGCGCCATGGCGATCGGCTTCTCGAGGAACTCGAGGGCGCCGAAGCGCGTGGCCTCGACCGCGGTGTCGATCGTCGCGTGCCCCGACATCATGATCACCGGCATCGTCAGCTGACCGTGCGACGCCCACTCCTTCAGCAGCGTCACGCCGTCGGTGTCCGGCATCCAGATGTCGAGCAGCACGAGGTCGAGCTGTTCGCTCTGTCGCGCCGCGCGCGCGGCCGAGGCGTTCTCGGCCGTGATCACCGCATGGCCTTCGTCGGACAGGATCTCGGAGAGAAGCTCCCGGATGCCGACCTCGTCGTCGACCACGAGGATGTTAGCCATGGCTGCGATGGCCGCGACGATGCGCGGGCGCCGGCACTACGGATGACGAAACGAATGCGTGATAAGGCAACGGCACACCAGACGGCAGGTTGAACAAGGGCGAAGCTTACGCCGCGTGGCGCGACGCTGCCTCGTTACTGGCGGCGAGCCTGCGGAAGACGATCGTCACGACAGCTCCCCCCGCCTGACCGACGCCACCGCCGACATTCCGGTTGACCGCCTCGATGCGGGCGCCGTGCTCGTCGACGATCTTCTTCACCATCGCGAGCCCCAGCCCGGTCCCGCTGGGCTTCGTCGTGACGTACGGCTCGAACGCACGCCTCAGTATATTCGCGGCGAAGCCCGGTCCGTTGTCCTCCACGGACAGGCGGACCGCGCGCGCGCGGGTGCTGCCCTCGTCGATCTCGACGAGCTCGGTCCGCACGACGATGCGCGGATCCGGTCGCCCGGCCAGCGCGTCCTGCGCGTTGGTGATCAGGTTGTGGATCACCTGGCGCAACTGGGTGGCGTCGCCATCGATGGCGGGGAGTTCCGGCGCCAGCTGCAGGCGCAGCGGCCCGGCGCCGGCCTCGGCGCCGTAGAGGATCCCGATCTCGCCGATCAGCTCGTTGAGATCGAGCGGCGACAGCCGGGCCGGCGGCACGCGCGCATAGTCGCGGAAGTCGTCGACCATGCGCTTCATCGCAGCCACCTGGTTGACGATGGTCGAGGCTCCGCGTCTCAGCACCTCCGACTCCGCCGCGGGCAGCTTGTCGGCCAGCTTCATCTGGAGCCGCTCGGCGGAGAGCTGGATCGGAGTCAGGGGATTCTTGATCTCGTGCGCCAGGCGACGGGCGACCTCGCCCCAGGCGACCGCGCGCTGGGCCGAGATGACCTGCGTGACGTCGTCGAACACCACGACGTAGCCGGGGCCGTCGTCGAGCGGCAGGCGTGATCCGCGCGCGAGCAGCATCAGCGGTTCGCCGCCGCCGACCTCGCCGCCCACCGCCGCCGACCGCTTGACCTCGATCTGCTGCTGCCACGAGTCCTTCGGCGACGCCGCCAGCGCGTAGTCCGCGAAGGCGGCCTCGAACGCGATCGCGAGCGTGGGATCGACTTCCGCCAGCGGCCGGCCGGTCCGCTGCAGCAAGGTGTGGCCGAGGATGCGCGCGGCGCCGTGGTTGGCCGTGACCAGGCGGAAGTCCTTGTTGAGCACGACCACCCCGGCCGACAGGTTCGCAAGCACGCGCTCGAGGTAGGTCTTCGCGTTCTCCAGTTCGCGCTGCTTGTGCTCCACCTGGTCGCGCGCCTCGGTGAGCTGGCGAGTCATCGCATTGAAGGACTGGGTGAGGAGGTTCAGCTCGTCGTTGCCCGGAAACTCGCGGACCGGCCGGAAGTTGCCTTCGGCGACCGCCTTCGTGCCTTCGGCAAGCTGCAGCAGTGGGGCGGTCATCGAACTCGCCAGCAGGACGCTGGACGCGATCGCCGCGAACACCGACAGCAGCAGCGTCAGGGTCAGCGTCAGTCCGTAGATCGTGCGCAGGCCGCTTCGCGCCAGCGCGAGTTCCTGGTACTCGCGGTATCCGTTCTGGAGGGCCTCGGCGTTTGCGGCCAGCGTCGCCGGCACCGCCTGCACCAGCTGCAGGTAGCGGACCTCGTTGGGAGGCCGCGCCGAACTCAGGCCGCCGACGCGCGGAGCGCTGAACTCGCGCATCTCGCCAAGCCCTGCGCTGCCGCCCGGCTCGAACGAGCGGAGCCCCGTACGCGGCGCCGACGCGGACGCGGACGGCGACGGCGACGGCACCGGGACGATCACCCGGGCCCGCAAACCCTGCCGGGCGTCGCTCGCGCCCGCCTCGCCTTCGATGGCGGCAAACAGCCGCTGCGTGCGGGCCTGTCGCAGCTGCGCCGCAGAGGGGATCTCGGGCACCAGTTCCGAGACATCGCCGCCGCTGGCCCCGATCAGTTGTCCGCTTCCCGTCACCAGCAGCGCCTCCTGCACGCCGCCCTGCTCGCGCAGGCGGTTCAGCTCGGACACCTGGGCCGACTCGGGCACGTCCGAGAGTTCGAGCGCCCACGCGCGCGCCTTGCGGGTGGCGTCGTCCTTGATGTTGTCGAGGACCGCGCGTCCGAGCGTCAGGCCCGAGTCGAGGGCCCGGTCGACCCGGACATCGAACCAGGACTCGATCGACCGTCCGAGGAACTGCGTCGACACGACGTAGATCAGGACGCCGGGCAGCACCCCCATCAGCGCGAACGCGATGGAGAACCGCATCATCATCCGGGCGCCGAACCGTCCCTGGCGCAGCCGCTTCACCAGCCGTCGCACGAGCAGCAGCACGAGGATGAACAGCAGGCCCGCGATCACGCCGTTGACGGCGAGCAGCACCGGGTAGTTGCGCTCGAAGAACGCGGTGTTGCCGCTCGCCGACGCGAGCAGGAACAGCAGCACGCCCGACAGCGAGACGGCGAACAGAAGGCCGTAGCGCAGTGCCCTAGGCATGGGTGCCCGTCCTCAGGCCGGCGCAGGCGTCGGGCGCAGCGAACCAGCGATGGGAAGACATCGGCAACAGGCGCTCAGGGCTGCCGGTCGGCCGGCACCCGGACCTCGCGCCAGTCGGACGCGAGGCTCCACTCGCGGCTGGTGATCGCGTTGACCTGGAACGGCTTGGGCAGCTGAGACACGTCGAGCCGCATGCGGACCTGGGCTTCGTAGTCGTCGCGCGGCGACAGTTGCGCCCGGTCCATCACCTTCCAGTTGCGCACGCTCTTCACGAGCGCGAGCGCCTCGTCGAGCGAATCGAACGGCTGCGACAGGCCGCCACGCGCCAGCCGGTACTGCCGGGTCAGCGGGCTGTACGACAGCCGGTAGACGAGCGTCTGCGATGCGACCATGCGGTCGAACCAGTACCACCGCTTCCTGAACAGTTCGAACTCGATGTTGAAGTACAGCGCGATGCCCTTCTGCACGGCCTCCTCGAGCGCCTGCGGCAGTTCGAACTCGAAGGTCGCGTTGAGGACGATCGCTCCGTTCGTGCCGTCCGCGGGCTGCTCCAGCGCGGCCGCCATGACCCCGATGCGCTCGTCGGCCCCCCCGGTCAGCGGCGCCAGCAGGAGCGTCAGCGCTGCCAGCCACGGCAGGATTGCTCTTAGCGCCAGGTTGGGGGTCATCGGGTCTTTTGGAGCAAGGCGTAGAAGAAGCCGTCGTGCAAAGTCGGCAGCGCCGAGACGCCGTCCCATGCCGGCGCCACCGCCGGGGCCGGCGCCAGTTGCACGCACGGCGAGCCGGGCGGCAGGGGCACAGCACGCGCCTCCGAGTGCTCTGCCGTGAAGCGCTCGATCTGCTCCGGCCCCTCTTCCGGGAACAGCGAGCAGACGACGTAAAGCAATCTACCACCCACCTCCAGCAGCGGCCATAAAGCGCCCAGCAATCGCGCCTGCAGCGTTGCCAAATGTGCAACATCGGACGGCCTACGCAACCACGGGATGTCCGGATGGCGGCGGACGATGCCCGACGCGGTGCATGGCGCGTCCAGCAGGACTCGATCGAACGGCCTGCCGTCCCACCATCGCGACGGTTCCGCCGCATCGCCAACCAGCACCTCGGCGACGGTCCGCGTGCGGTCCAGGTTCTCGCGGATGCGCGCCGCCCGCGCGCCGTCCACTTCGAGCGCGACGACGCCGGCGCCGGCGATCTCCGCGATGTGCACGGTCTTGCCCCCGGGCGCGGCGCAGGCATCCAGCACGCGCTGGCCCGGTTCGACGCCAAGCCACGGAGCCGCCAGCTGCGCCCCGGCGTCCTGCACCGAGACATCGCCTTCGGCGAAACCGGGCACCTCCGCCACCGGGCGTGGCGAATGAACCCACACCGCCCGCTCACCCACTCGTGTCGCGGCCATGGAAGACTCCGTGCAGCGACGCAGGTAATCGTCCACGTCCACGCCTGCGGCGACCCGCAGCACCAGCGGCGGCGCTTCGGACTGGGCGGACAGGATCGCCTCCCATCGTCCGGGAAAGGCGGCGCGGACGCGTGCGAGCCACCACGGCGGCACGTTGAAGCGCATCTCCGCCGACAGGTCGCGCGCCGCCATCAGATCTTCGCGACGTCGGATGAAGTTGCGCAGCAACGCATTCACGAACCCGGCCGCCGGCGCGATGGATGGCACGCGCCGCGCGGCGCTGACCGCCTGGTCGACGATCGTGTACTCGGCGTGGCGCTCGCGCATCAACTGTCCGAGCGCCACCGCAAGCAGCGCCGCCAGCGGCGGCGACGGCGGCCGGCTCGCCAGCGTACGGATCGCGTACTCGGCGAACGCGAGATGACGAACCGCGGTGTAGCTGACGTCGAGCACGGCGGGTCGCATCTCGGGACGCCCGCTCACCGCGAGCGCGATCGCGCGGTCCAGCGACTGTCCAGCGCGGAAGCGCTGCCAGGCGTGGGCCGCGGCCGCGAGAACTTCGGCGAGAGGCGCCGTGGTGGTCATGCCGCAGGCGGCGGCTGGCAGCGCTCGCCGGCGCGCAACGAGAACCCCGCGAGAAACTCGCGCGCGCCAAGGCGCTTGCCGCCCGGGCGCTGCAGCTCCGTCACGCGCAGGGCACCGTCGCCGCAGGCGATCGTCACGCCTGCGGCCTCCGCATCGATCACCGTTCCCGGCGGCGCGGCGGCCGACGCCGACACCGCCGCGGCACGCCACACCTTGATCGGCGCGCCCTGCAGCAATGTGGCTGCGCCGGGGAACGGGTCGAATGCGCGCACGCGACGTGCAAGGACATGGCTCGCCTGCGTCCAGTCGAGCCAGGCCTCCGATTTGTCGATCTTCGGCGCGTACGTCGCTCCATCGGGCTGCGGCGTCGCCACGAGTTCGTTCACGCGCGACAGCGCGTCGACGATCAGGCGCGCGCCCAGTCCGGCCAGCATGTCCGTCAAGGCGCCTGACGTGGCGTCCGGCGGAATCGGCACCGCTTCGGCGAGCAGCATCGGGCCTGTGTCGAGCCCGGCGTCCATCTGCATGATGGTGATGCCGGTCGACTCGTCGCCGGCTTCGATGGCGCGGGCGATCGGAGCCGCACCGCGCCACCGCGGCAGCAGCGAGGCATGGATGTTGATGGCGGTCAGCCGGGGCGACCAGCCCGGCCGCAGTCCCGCCGGAGTGTCGAGGACGTCCTGCGGCAGGATCAGCCCATACGCGGCGACCACCAGGACATCCGGAGCCACCTCGCGCAGCCGTTGCCTGGCGGCGGCCGCCGCGTCGCCCTTGCGCAGCGAGGCGGGCGTGTCGACAGGAATTCCGTGCGCCTGCGCCAGTTGCTTGACCGCGCTGGCAGCCAGCTTCATGCCTCGGCCGGACGGCCGGTCGGGCTGCGACAGCACGAGCGGAATCGTCCAGCCGCGGCCTGGCGCGGCGTCGATGAGAGCCGCCAGGGCCGCGGCGGCGAACGATGGCGTTCCCGCGAACACGATGCGCATGCCGCCATTCTAGGGACGCCGCCCCGCCGCGCCGGATCGGCGGCGACCCGCGGGGCGCGGTTACCATCCGGCCATACCGAATCGCAGCGCTGGACAAGGGGAGACGCCGGTTGAAGCCGCTGTCGGGGCTCGACGCACTGTTCCTGCACCTGGAAACACCCGCCACGCCCATGCACGTCGGCGCGGTGCACCTGCTGCAGCTTCCGAAGGGCCATCGCGGCGACTTCGTGGACAACGTGAAGCGCCACGTCACGCGGAGACTGCCGCTGTCGCCGGTGTTCACGCGCCAGCTCGCGCCGATGCCGCTCAACTTCGCCAATCCCGTCTGGGTGCGCGCCGACGAGGTGGACCTCGATCGCCACATCCACCGGATCCGGCTGCCCCGGCCCGGCACGCAGCGGCAACTCGAAGCCGCCGTCGCCCGAATGCACGCCAAGTGCATGCCGCGCGACCGGCCGCTATGGGCTTTTCACATCATCGAGGGGCTGCAGTCGGGCGACCTTGCGCTCTACACCAAGGTCCATCACGCGACGCTCGATGGCGCCGCGGGAGTGGCGTTCGCGCAGGCGCTGCTCGACCTCACGCCGAAGCCGCGCAAGGTCGCTCCCGCGCCTCGGCGCAGCGGCGAGCACCCCAGCCTCGCGGACCTCGTCGGCACGGCCGTGCGCACGACCGGCGTGCAGGGCGTCAAGCTCATCCGGCAACTGCCCCAGCTCGCGACCGCGCTCGCCGGGCTGGTGAAGGGCGGCGGCGCCGGGTTCGGCCGCAACCTGGCGTTCGGTCCGCGCACCAGTTTCAACGGCCAGATCGACGCGCCGCGCAGTTTCGCCACGGCCTCGCTGCCGCTCGACCGCGTGAAGGTGGTCGCGGCGGCGCACGGCGCGACCATCAACGAGGTCGTGCTGACCGTGATCGGCGGCGCGCTCCGCCGCTACCTCGACGCTCATGGCGGCGTGCCGCGCAAGTCGCTGATCGCGGCAGTGCCGGTGTCGTTGCGCGAGGCCGGCAACACCGAGGCCACCACGCTCGCCACGATGACCCTCGCGTCACTCGCGACGGACATCGAGGATGCCGCGGCGCGCCTGGTCGAAGTGCGGGCCGCCTCCGCAGCCGCGAAAGCGGTGATGAAGCAGTTGCGGGGCGCCGTGCCGACCGACTTTCCGTCGCTGGGCCTGCCGTGGCTGCTGTCCGCTGCCGCGGGCCTCTACGGCCGGCTCGGCGTTGCCAACCGCATACCGCCGATTGCGAACCTCGTGGTCTCCAACGTGCCCGGGCCACCGATGCCGTTCTACCTGGCCGGCGCGCGCCTGAAGACCTACTGGCCGGTGTCGATCGTCGAGCACGGACTCGGACTCAACATCACCCTGCAGAGCTACGCGGGCTCGCTGGACTTCGGACTCATCGCGGCCCGCTCCGGGCTGCCCGACCTGCACCGGGTGGCGCGGGGCCTGGGCGAGGCCTTTGCCGAGCTGGAAGCGGCGCCACCGCCGGCATCGAGTCCGGAAGCGGACAACCCGGCTTCGGCGTGAAGGTTCTCGCCAACGGCCTGACGCTCGACGTCGAGGAGTTCGGCGACCCGGCGGCCCCGCCGGTGCTGCTGATCATGGGCCTGGCGATGCCGGCTGCCGCGTGGCCCGACGAGTTCATCGAGCGCCTCGTCGAGCACGGCCTGCGCGTGATCCGCTTCGACAACCGCGATGCCGGCGGCTCCGGCCGCGCGCGCGGCCCGCGCCGGTACGGCGTGCAGGTCGCGATCATGCGCGCGCTGATGCGCCTGCCGGTCCACGCGCCGTACACGCTGGACGACATGGCGCAGGACGCCGCCGGGGTCCTCGATGCGCTGGGCATCCGGCGCGCGCACGTCGTCGGCGCGTCGATGGGCGGGATGATCGCGCAGGTGCTCGCGGCCCGTCATCCGGAGCGGGTCGCCACGCTCACGTCGATCATGTCGTCGTCCGGCAACCCGAGTCCGCGCGTGGCGCTGGGCAGCCGCCGCGCGCTCGGCGTGCTGCTGCGGCCACCCGTCCGCCTCGACACAACCGAAGGAATCACCGATCACCTGATGCACGTGTTCGGCGTGATCGGCAGCCCCGGCTTCCGCAGCGCGCGTCCCGCGATGCGCGCCCAGCTCGAGAAGGTCGCGCGGCGTGGCTACGACCGCGCGGGCGCCGAGCGGCAGCTGCTCGCCGTCCTCGCATCCGGCGACCGCCGGGCGCTGCTCGCGCGCATCACCGCGCCAACACTGGTGATCCACGGCGCCGACGATCCGCTGCTGCCGGTCGCGGCCGGCATCGACACCGCACGGCACATCCCCGGGGCGCAGCTGAAGGTCGTCCCGGGCATGGGCCACGACTTCGCGCCCGCGCTGCAGCCGGCCATCGCGGACTGGGTCGCGGCTCATATCCGGCGCGCGCCGAATCTGCCCCAAGCCGACCCGGTGGCGGCGCCCCCCAGACGCCCCACGAACTGATCAGGGTTCCTGCCACCGCAGATCGGCGGCGCTATTTGGAAGTCGGCGCGCGGTCAGCACAGGGGGGCGTCCACTGTAGCGGTCCCGCGACACGGGGCCAGCGTCTGGCGACGGACCGTCACCGGGCGCCGCGAACGGCCGCGAAAGCGGCGCGACCGGTCAGGCGGCCGCCTTGACCTTGCGCTTGCGCATCTTGCTCTTGATGCGTACCTGCTTCAGCGGCGACAGGTACTCGACGAACACCTTGCCGAGCAGGTGATCCATCTCGTGCTGCACGCACACCGCCAGCAGGCCCTCGCAGTCGAGCTCGAAGGTATCGCCATGCTCGTCCTGGGCCCTGACGCGCACCATGGCCGGACGGGTCACCGCGTCGTACACGCCCGGCACGCTCAGGCAGCCTTCCTCGCACTCGACCCGCTCGTCGGACGCCCGGACGATCTCCGGGTTGATGAAGACCCTGAGCTGGTCCTTGTTCTCGGACACGTCGATCACGAGCAGGCGCTCGTGGACGTCGACCTGGGTCGCCGCGAGCCCGACGCCCGGCGCCTCGTACATCGTCTCGGCCATGTCGGCGACGAGTCGCCGCAGCCGGTCGTCGAAACGGGTCACGGGGACCGCCACGGTCTTCAGCCGCGGGTCGGGGTACTCGAGGATGGGAAGCAATGCCACGTTCGGATCTCCTGGACCGCAATGATGCCGCGGGGCGCCGCAAAGCGCTTTAATCGCCCCGAGTCACCGCGCTTTTTGACGCCCGGGTCGGGCTGGTTTGGGCCCACACTGCGCCTTGTCGAGGGGACCGCCCATGGCCCGCGCACAGCCGTATGGCATCACCCTTTGTCGGGATGTATCCGTTGCGATATCAAGACGATAGGGTCAGAATCTGATGCCCTGTGTTAGATAGCAGCGTGCTCGAAAACTTCAAGGGGCGGGCCGCAAGGCAGCCGGGTTGAACGGTCGCGAGGCCACGCTGGGTCCACGGGGCGTTGGGGTGGCAGCCGACATGAACGGAGCTTGGATGAACAAGACTAAGACGGGCATTTTGGCGATCACCGTGATGAGCCTGACCGCTGCCGCGAGCTCCGTGCTCGCCCAGTCGGCCACGAGCCGCTACCCCATCACCCCGGAGCAACGCAGCACGGCCGACCAGGTCGCGCAGGCCGGCGTGCCGCTCTCCGAACTGGCTCCCAACGCGCCCGAGCGGTACACGGTCAAGCGCGGGGACACGCTCTGGGACCTCTCCAGCATGTACCTGACGAGCCCGTGGCGCTGGCCCGAGTTGTGGGGCATGAACAAGGAACAGATCCGGAACCCGCACCTGATCTATCCGGGCCAGGAACTCGTGCTGGTCAAGGTCGACGGCCGCGCCCACCTGCAGATCGCCGGCGACGGCGGATCGGGCATCGGAAAGCTGGAGCCGCGGATCCGCGACCTCGACGCGCAGCGCCTTGCCATCCCGAGCATCCCGAACAGCCTGATCGAGCCGTTCCTGTCGCAACCGCTCGTGCTTGAACCCGGCACGCTCGATGGCGCGCCGCGCATCGTCGCAACGCAGGAGGGCCGTGTCTTCGTCGGCCGCGGTGACGAAGCGTATGCCCGCGGCATCGAGAGCACCCCCGCCGCCAACTACAACGTATTCCGCCCGCTGCGTCCGCTGTTCGACCCGGACGACACCATTCGCAAGAACCCGATCGCTTACGAGGCCTTCTATCTCGGCACGGCGAACATGGTCCGGCCCGGTGAGATTGCGAAAGTCCGCATCGACAGCAGCAAGCAGGAAATCGGCATCGGTGACCGCATGCTGCCGATCGAGCGCCAGCGGATCGAGAGCTACGTGCCCAGGCGGCCCAGCGGCCCGGTCGACGGCCGCGTGATTTCAATCTACGACGGCGTGCGCTACGCCGGCGGCGGCCAGATCATCACGCTGAACCGAGGCGCCAACGACGGCCTGACAGTCGGCGACGTACTGCAGTTGTGGCGCGTCGGCGACACCCGCCAAGACCGCACGGCGCCCAAGCGCGAGTTCATCAAGCTGCCGGACGAGACGATGGGGCTCGCGTTCGTCTTCCGCGTGTTTCCGACGATTTCGTACGCGCTGATCCAGCGCGGCACGTCGCCAGTCGAAGTGGGCGACCGTGCCTCGAACCCGGGGGACAACCTCTCGGTGAACGTGAACGTGCCGCGCGAGACCGAGGCCGATCGCATCCTGCGGCAGCCGCTGCGTCCCCTCAACGTCCAGTAAGGCCAGGCGGAGATGCAGGCGGCCGAGCGCGCCGCATGGCTCCGCCTCACCCTCACACCGGGCCTCGGCCCGCGCACCGCGCGCAGCCTGCTCGCGGCCTTCGGGCTGCCCGACGCCGTCTTCTCCGCGGGACTGACCGCGCTGCTGCGGGTCGTACCCGAGCCGCTCGCGCATGAACTGGCGCGGGCGCCTGGCGCCGACATCCAGTCCGCGGTGGACGCCACCGAGCGCTGGCTGGCGGCGTCCACCGATCACGCGCTGCTGACGCTCGCCGATCCGGAGTACCCACAGGCGCTGCTGACAACCGCCGACCCGCCGGCCGTGCTGTTCGCCGTCGGCCGGCTCGAACTGCTGAACCGCCCCGCGGTCGCGATCGTCGGCAGCCGCAACGCCACGCAGCAGGGAGTCGCCAACGCCGAGGGCTTCGCGGCCGCGTTCGCCCGCGCAGGCGTCACGGTCGTCAGCGGCCTCGCGCTCGGCATCGATGCCGCCGCGCATCGGGGCGCGCTCGCCGCGGACAGCGATGCCTCGACGATTGCCGTGGTGGGGACCGGCCTCGACGTCATCTATCCATCCAGCCACCGCGCGCTTACGCACGAGATCCGCGCCGAGGGCGTCGTGGTCTCCGAACTGCCGCTGCGCACGCCGGCGATCGCGCACAACTTCCCGCGCCGCAACCGCCTCATCGCCGGCCTCGCCAGGGGCGTTCTCGTCGTCGAGGCGGCGTTGCGGTCCGGCTCGCTCATCACGGCTCGCCTCGCCGCGGAGGCCGGCCGCGAAGTGTTCGCGATTCCCGGCTCCATCCACTCGCCGCTCGCCCGGGGCTGCCATCGACTGATCCGCGATGGCGCGAAGCTCGTCGAGTCCGCGCAGGATGTCCTCGAGGACCTCGGCGTGAGCGGCGCGAAGGCCGCGGCTGCGCCGGCGCAGTCGCCGCGGGAGCCGGACGGGACCGAAGGCGCGCTGCTCGCGCTGATGGGCCACGATCCGGTCGACCTCGACACGCTCGCGCAACGCAGCGGTCGCACGCCCGGCGAACTCTCCGCCGCCCTGCTCGAGCTCGAGCTGGCACAACATGTTGAGCGTCTGCCCGGCAACAGATACCAGAGGTTGGGGTAAGCCTGGGCAGGGGCTTTACACGCACCGCGGGCTCGCATACAGTCCGCGGAACGTGTTCGACGTCCTCGTCTACCTCTACGAAAACTACGGCGCGCCGCACGCGTGCCCGGACGCCGACTCCCTCACGAAGCGCCTCACCGCCGCCGGCTTCGACGACGAGGAGATCACCGAGGCCCTCGCCTGGCTCTCCGGGCTCGAGCAGGTCACCCAGGAATCCGTCGCCGTCGGTCCCGAAAGCGACCGCGCGTTCCGCGTCTACGCGAAGATCGAAGTGGACCGGCTGGGCACCAAGGCGATCGGCTTCTTGAGCTTCCTCGAGCAGGCCGGCCAGCTGACGCCGACGCAGCGCGAGATCGTGATCGAGCGCGCGCTCGCCACCGATGAAGCGCCGGTCGACCTCGAGATGCTCAAGGTGATCGTGCTGATGGTGCTGTGGAGCCAGCAGGCCGACATCGACGCCCTCCTTCTCGAGGAACTCCTCGACGACGGCGGGGAGCACCTGGTCCACTAGGGCGCGAGCGGTCGGCCGCGCCGATCGCTCGCGAGCGTCCCGGACCTGTCGGGGTTCCCGGGCCCGGACGATGCTGTATTCTGAAAAAGAGACCAACGAGAGGCCGCCGTGATCCGGCGGTTTCTTTTTCTGCACGGATTCGATGTCAAAAGCACTGATCATTGCCGAGAAACCTTCCGTGGCCGCGGACATCGCGCGGGCGCTGGGCGGTTTCACGAAGCAGCAGGACTTCTTCGAGAGCGACGAGTACGTGCTGTCGTCCGCGGTCGGTCACCTGCTCGAGCTGCGGGCGCCGGAGCAGTACGACGTCAAGCGGGGCAAGTGGACGTTCACCCACCTGCCGGTGATCCCGCCGCACTTCGACCTCGCGCCGATCGCGCGCAGCGAGACGCGCCTGAAGACGCTGCTGAAGCTGCTGAAGCGCAAGGACGTCGTCCAGCTGATCAACGCCTGCGACGCCGGGCGCGAGGGCGAACTGATCTTCCGCTACATCGTGCAGGCGGCCAAGGCGAAGCAGCCGGTGCGCCGGCTGTGGCTGCAGTCGATGACGCCCGCCGCGATCCGCGAGGCGTTCGAGCAACTGCGCCCGGACGAGCAGATGCTGCCCTTGGCCGACGCCGCACGCAGCCGCTCGGAGGCGGACTGGCTGGTCGGCATCAACGGCACGCGCGCGATGACCGCCTTCAACAGCAAGGAAGGCGGCTTCTACCTGACCACCGTCGGCCGCGTGCAGACGCCGACGCTCGCGATCGTCACCGAGCGCGAGGACAAGATCCGCAAGTTCGTCTCGCGCGACTACTGGGAAGTGCGGGCGACCTTCGACGGCAAGGCGGGCGCGTACGAAGGCCGGTGGATCGATCCGGACTTCAGGAAGGGCGACGATCCGGACGCGCGCGCCGAGCGCATCTGGGACGAGGCGCGCGCCGAGGCCATCGCGTCCGCCTGCCTTGGCAAGACCGGCACCGCCACCGAGGAAGCCAAGCCGAGCACCCAGCTGTCGCCGCTGCTGTTCGACCTGACCTCGCTGCAGCGCGAGGCCAACTCCAAGTTCGGCTTCTCGGCCAAGTCGACGCTGTCGCTGGCGCAGGCGCTGTACGAGCGCCACAAGGTGCTGACGTACCCGCGAACCGATGCGCGTGCGCTGCCCGAGGACTACGTGGCGGTCGCGAAGAAGACGATGGACGTGCTGGCCGGCGAGTCCCCGTACCGTGAGTTCGCGAAGAAGGTCACGAAGTCGGGCTGGGTGCGTCCGAACAAGCGCGTGTTCGACAACAGCAAGGTGTCGGACCACTTCGCGATCATCCCCACGTTGCAGACGCCGCACCACCTGTCGGAGGCCGAAGCCAAGCTGTACGACCTGGTGGTCAAGCGTTTCCTCGCCGTCTTCTTCCCCGCCGCCGAGTACCTCGTGACCACGCGGCTGACCGAGGTCGAGGGCCACACCTTCAAGACCGAGGGCAAGGTGCTGGTCGAACCGGGCTGGCTCGCGATCTACGGGCGCGAAGCGATGGAGGAACAGGGATCGTTGCCGAAGATCGAGCAGGGCGAGCGCGTGAAGACGAGCGACGCCAAGGCCGTCGGCGCGGCGACCCGGCCGCCCGCGCGCTACACCGAGGCGACGCTGCTCACGGCCATGGAAGGCGCCGGCAAGCTCATCGACGACGACGACCTGCGCCTGGCGATGGCCGGCAAGGGGCTAGGCACGCCCGCCACGCGGTCGGCGATCATCGAGGGCCTGATCGAGCAGCGCTACATGGTGCGCGACGGCAAGGACCTGCGCCCCACGCGCAAGGCCTTCGACCTGATGACGCTGCTGAAGGGCCTCGACGTCCAGGAACTGACGGCGCCCGAGCTCACCGGCGAGTGGGAATACAAGCTCTCGCAGATGGAGCGCGGCAAGCTGAAGCGCGATCTCTTCATGAAGGAGATCGCCGGCATGACGAGCAAGATCGTCGAGCGCGCGAAGAGCTACCAGTCCGACACGGTGCCGATCGACGATCCCGCCACGCTGAAGACGCCGTGCCCGAAGTGCGGCGGCATCGTCAGCGAGAACTACCGGCGCTTCGCCTGCGGCTCATGCGACTTCTCGATCGGCAAGCACCCGGGCAGCCGGACGCTCGAGGTCGAGGAAGTCGAGCAACTGCTGCGCGACCGCACCATCGGGCCGCTGCAGGGATTCATCAGCAAGATGGGCCGGCCGTTTGCCGCGGTGCTGAAGATCACGCCCGAGTTCAAGCTCGAGTTCGACTTCGGGCAGGCGAACGCGGACGCCGGCAGCGAAGAGCCGGTGGACTTCTCGGGGCAGGCACCCGTGGGCGCCTGCCCGAAGTGCGGCGCGCGCGTGTTCGAGCAGCCCATGGCGTACGTCTGCGAGAAGAGCGTCGGGCCCGAGCGCTCCTGCGACTTCCGGTCCGGCAAGGTGATCCTGCAGCAGCCGATCGAGCGCGCGCAGATGGAGAAACTGCTCGCCGAGGGCCGCACCGACGTGCTGCGGTCCTTCATCTCGAACCGCACGCGGCGCAAGTTCTCGGCCTTCCTGGCGAAGAAGCCGGACGGCGCGATCGGGTTCGAGTTCGAACCGCGCGAGCCGCGTGCCGGCAAGACTGCGCGCAAGCCCGCGAAGGCAAGCGAGCCGGTGGCGACGGCGGAAGCGCCGGCGAAGAAAGCCGCGAAACGAAGCGCAAAGGCCGCCCCGGCCGATGCCGACGCGAAGCCTGCCAAAGTCGCCACGAAGCGGCCGGCCAAGTCGGCGAAGCGGGCCGCGGCCAAGCCCGCCGCCCGCAAGACCGCCGCCAGGAAGGCGG
>JBFZCF010000013.1:0-18458 GCA_041308065.1 Burkholderiales bacterium | reverse complement strand
GCCGTACTGCGGCAAGGGCGAGCCCAACCAGGCGGTGCGCGTCGGCCATGCGAGCCCGGCGTGCCGTTTCAGCGGGGTCGACGTGTTCGGCGCGGAGCAGTGACGATGAAGGAACTGTTCTTCACGCTCGCCGACCACGCCTGCGCCGGCCTCGAAGGCAATGAAGTGCTGCTGCTGAACTTCAGCGGCGAGGTCACCGACTTCGTGCGCTTCAACCATGGACAAGTGCGGCAGCCGATGACGGTGCGGCAGGCGCAGCTCGGCCTGACGCTGATCGACGGCATGCGCCGGAACGAGATCACGCTCTCGCTGGCCGGCACCCCCCTGCAGGACCGCGGGACGGTGGCGGCCGCCGTGCAGTCGCTGCGCGCCGATCTTGCGCAGCTGCCCGAGGATCCGTACCTGCTGTACTCGACCGAAGCGACGCGTTCCGAGCGGATCGACGCCGGCGCGCTGCCGAGCGCGGCGTCCGCCATCGAAGACGTGGTCGAAGCCGCGCGCGGCACCGACCTCGTCGGCCTGCTGTCGAGCGGCCCGATCATGCGCGGCTTCGCGAGCTCGGTCGGCGCGCGTCACTGGCACGCGGTCGATGCGTTCCTGCTCGACTGGTCGCTCTATCACTCGGGCGACAAGGCGGTGAAGTGCGCGTGGTCGGGCAGCACCTGGGACCGCGCCGAACTGGACCGCCGCATCGGCGAGGCGCGCCAGCAGCTGGCGCATCTCGCGACGCCGCCGCGCACGCTCGAGCCGGGCGAGTACCGCGCCTACCTGGCGCCGGCCGCCCTCGACGAACTGCTGTGGATGCTGAACTGGGGCGGCGTTTCGGAGAAAGCGCAGCGCACCAAGCAGAGCTGCATCCAGAAGCTGGTCGAAGGACACACCGCGTTCTCGCCGCTGGTCGGGATCGCGGAGGACATCGCCGACGGGCTCGCACCGGCGTTCGACGAAGCGGGGTTCACGAAGCCGGCTCGCGTCGACCTGGTGCTCGATGGCCGGCACCACGGCAGCATGGTCAGTCCGCGCACCGGCGCGGAGTACGGCATCGCGAGCAACGGCGCCGGCGAAGACGAAGGCATGGCGGCCATGGCGGTGGGCGCGGGCGCGCTGCGCGACGAAGACGTCCTCGAGGCGCTCGGCACCGGCCTGTACGTCGGCAACCTGCACTACCTCAACTTCTCGGATCGCGCGGGTGGCCGCGTGACCGGCATGACGCGCTTCGCCACTTTCTGGGTCGAGAACGGCCGGATCGCCGCGCCCCTGAACGTGATGCGCTGGGACGACACGCTGTACCGGATGCTCGGCGACGGCCTCGAGGCGCTGACCGACCGGCCGCAGTGGATCCTCGACAACCGCACATACGGACAGCGCTCGGTGCAGACGAGCCGCGTGCCGGGCGCGCTGCTGGGAAAGATGGCGTTCACCCTGTAGGCGCGGCGGCGCCGTGTGCGCCGCGTGCCGTCAGTGCGCCTCGTCCCAGTTCGTCCCGACGCCCACCTCGGCCAGCAACGGCACCTTGAGCTCCGCCACCGACGACATCAGCTCGGGCACGCGGGCGCGCACTTCGTCGACCTCGTCGTCCGGGACCTCGAGCACGAGCTCGTCGTGCACCTGCATGATCAGCCGCGTGCCGAAGGGACCGGCCTTGATCCACTTCGACACCGCGATCATGGCGAGCTTGATCAGGTCGGCCGCCGTGCCCTGCATCGGCGCGTTGATCGCGGCGCGCTCGGCGGCGCCGCGCCGCGGCCCGTTGGGCGAGTTGATCTCCGGCAGCCACAGCCGGCGGCCGAACACGGTCTCGACGTAGCCCTGCTGCTTGGCGAGCGCGCGCGTGGCCTCCATGTACTTCGCCACGCCCGGGTAGCGCATGAAGTAGCGCTCCATGTACGTCTTCGCCGCGTCGCGCTCGATGCCGAGGTTCGAGGCGAGGCCGAACGCGCTCATGCCGTAGATGAGTCCGAAGTTGATGACCTTGGCGTAGCGGCGCTGCTCGCTCGTCACTTCGCCGAGCGGCACGCCGAACACTTCCGACGCCGTCGCGCGATGGATGTCCTCGCCCTTGCCGAAGGCGTCGAGCAGGCCGCTGTCGCCCGAGATGTGGGCCATGATGCGCAACTCGATCTGCGAGTAGTCCGCCGACACGATCCGGTGCCCGGGGGGCGCGATGAACGCCTCGCGGATGCGGCGGCCTTCGGCGGTGCGGATCGGGATGTTCTGCAGGTTGGGGTCGCTCGACGACAGGCGCCCGGTGACGGCGATCGCCTGCCCGTAGTGCGTGTGCACGCGGCCGTGCGCGTCGGCCATCGCCGGCAGCTTGTCGCAGTAGGTGGACTTCAGCTTCGACAGGCCGCGGTGCTCGAGCAGCATCTTCGGCAGCGGGAAGTCCTCGGCGAGCTTCTCGAGCACCTCCTCGTCGGTCGACGGCGCACCGCTTGCCGTCTTCTTCACCACCGGCAGGCCGAGCTTCCCGAACAGGATCTCGCCGATCTGCTTCGGGCTGCCGAGGTTGAACGGCTGCCCCGCCGCTTCCTGCGCCCGGGTCTCCAGCCCGGCGATGCGCGCGCCGAGTTCGCGGCTCTGCGCGCCGAGACGGTCGCGGTCGATCAGCACTCCGCAGCGCTCCATCTCGTGGAGCACCTGCGCGGTCGGCAGTTCGATCTCCTCGTAGATGTATCGCAGGGGCGGCTCGGCCTCGATGCGCGGCCACAGCGCCCGGTGCAGTTCGAACGTCACCTCGGCGTCCTCCGCCGCGTACTCCGTCGCGCGGTCGAGCGCGACCTCGTCGAAGCGCAGCTGGTTGGCACCCTTGCCGCACACCTCGACGTAGGTCAGCGTGCTGCGCTGCAGGTGGCGCTCCGCGAGCGAGTCCATGTCGTGGCTGCGATGCGCCTCCAGCACGTACGACTGCAGCAGCGTGTCGTGCGCGATGCCCGCCAGGCGGACGCCGTGGTTCGCGAGCACGTGCATGTCGTACTTCAGGTGCTGGCCCACCTTGCGGTGGTGCGGGCTCTCGAGCCACGGCTTCAGGGCGTCCAGCGTCTCCTGGAACGGCAGCTGGTCGGGCGCTCCCGCGTACCGGTGCGCCAGCGGGATGTAGCAGGCCTTGAACGGTTCGACCGACAGCGACAGGCCGACCAGTCGCGCAGCGAGCGGATCGAGCGACGTCGTCTCGGTGTCGATGCTCGTCAGCTCGGCCGCGCCGATGCGGTCCAGCCAGTGTTCCAGCTGCTCGCGCGTCAGCACCGTTTCGTACTGCACGTCGGGACGCACGAAGGCCGCGGGCTGCGCCTCGGCATCGACCGGCGCGTCGCCGCCCGCCGCCGGCGGCGACTGGCCGATGTCCTTCAGCCAGCTCCTGAACTCGTAGCGCGTGAAGAGCTCGCGCAGCCGCTCGCTGTCTGCGCCGCGGTCGGCGAGCGACTCGACCGACTCGACGTGCCCGCCCAGGTCGCAGTCGGACTTCACGGTGACGAGCGCCCTGGCCGTCGGCAGCCACGGCAGCGCCTTGCGCAGGTTCTCGCCCACCGCGCCGCCGATCTCGCCTGCGTGCTCGACGATCGCGTCGAGCGAGCCGTACTGGCTGATCCACTTGCCGGCGGTCTTCGGGCCGACCTTCTCTACGCCCGGCACGTTGTCGACGGCATCGCCGACGAGCGTCAGGTAATCGACGATCCGCTCCGGCGGCACGCCGAACTTCTGCTTGACGCCCGCGGCGTCGAGCGTCTCGTTGCTCATCGTGTTGACGAGCGTGACGTGCTCGTCGACGAGCTGCGCGAGGTCCTTGTCGCCCGTCGACACGATGGTCTTCAGTCCGTGCGCCGTCGCCCGCCTCGCGAGCGTCGCGATCACGTCGTCCGCCTCGATGCCCTCGATCTCGATCACCGGCCAGCCGAGCGCGCGCACGGCCTGGTGGATCGGCTCGATCTGCAGGGCGAGGTCGTCCGGCATCGCCTTGCGGTTGGCCTTGTACTCGGCGTACATGTCGTCGCGGAAGGTCTTCCCCTTGGCGTCGAACACGCACGCGAGATAGTCCGCATGGACCTGCTGCCGCAGCGTGCGCAGCATGCCGATGAATCCGCGGATCGCTCCGGTCGGCTCGCCGCTCGATGTCCGAAGGTCCGGAAGCGCGTGGAAAGCGCGGTATAAGTAACTCGATCCGTCGACGAGCAGCAGGGTTTTCATTGGAGGAGATGCAACGTGCTCGACCATCAGAAGAACATCCCAAGTCTCCGTGCGGTCGCCATGCCGGAGCGCGCCACCAGCCAGAAGGCCCGCGAGTCGTGGCACGTGCTGGGCATTATTTCAGAGTTCATCGAGGCCGCTGAGCGACTGTCGGAGGTACGCCCGGCGGTGTCGATCTTCGGCAGCGCGCGCACCGTGCCCGGCGCCCCGATGTACGAGCTGACGGTCGAGATCGCCCGCAAGCTGTCGGACGCCGGCTTCGCCGTGATCAGCGGCGGCGGGCCGGGCATCATGGAAGCCGCCAACCGCGGCGCGTTCGCAGGCTCGTCGCCCTCGGTGGGCCTGAACATCGAACTGCCGTTCGAGCAGCACGGCAATGCGTACCAGGACATCTCGCTGCGGTTCCGTCACTTCTTCGCGCGCAAGGTGGCGTTCGTGAAGTACGCCGCGGCGTACGTGGTCGTGCCGGGCGGCTTCGGCACCCTCGACGAACTGTCGGAAGCCCTCACGCTGATGCAGACAGGCAAGGGCAAGTCCATGCCGATCGTGCTGGTCGGCACGCGCTTCTGGTCGGGCCTGCTCGAATGGATGCGCTCGACGCTGCTCGCGGACGGCATGATCGGACCGGCCGACCTCGACATGATGCGGGTCGTGGACGACAGCGACAGCGTCGTGAACGCGATCTTCGACTTCTACGAGGCGCGGGGGTTCGAGCAGAGCGCCACGGACCGCGAGAAGCTCCTGTATCTGTAGGGGCCGGTACGGCTAGAATTGCCGCATCGAAAGACCGAGAAGCGGGCCATGAGACGAAGCTGGACGGCCGTGGTGCGGAGGTGCGCGGTTGCCGTAGCGACGGGCGGACTGTCGCTCGTTGGCGGCCAGGCCCTTGCGCAGTCGTCCGGCACCCCGCCCCCGCTTTCCTCCGGGTCGCCCGCGAAGCCTGCGGCGCAGAAGCCGGCAGCCCCGCGCTCGACGATCCAGCTCACGCCGGCGGAGCGGCAGGCCATCGACGCGGCGCAGGTCAGAGCGGACAAGCCTGCGCGCTTCGAAGACGCACTCGCACCGACGGCCGAGGACATGAAGCCGCGCGAGGCCGGCGACCGCAGCCCCACGCGCATCGAGCAGACGCGCGTGTCGAACCGCGTCAGCGAAGTGATCGTGACCCCGGCCGGCCAGTCGCACAGCTACGTGATGAACAATCGCGAAGGCCAGCAGCCGTTCGGTACGACTCAGATGAGTCCCGGCGGATTGTCGGTGCCGATGTTCCTCCGCTTCGAGTTCGGCCGCACCACGCCGCCGCCCGTCACGAACCCTCCTCCTCCGCCCGCCCCGTCGCCGTCGCGCTGAGCCGCCGGCGGCCGAATCCCATGGCCGTCTTCACCCCGCTGTCGCGTCCCGAAGCCTCGGCGTTCCTGAGCCAGTTCGCGCTCGGCGAACTGGTCGAACTCGAAGGCATCGAGTCGGGCATCGAGAACACGAACTTCTTCCTGACAACCGACCGTGGGCGGTACGTGCTGACGCTGTTCGAGCGGCTGACGTTCAAGCAGCTGCCCTTCTACCTCGAGTTGATGCGCCACCTCGCACGGCGACACGTGCCGGTGCCCGAACCGCAGGAGAATCGCTCCGGGTCGCTGCTGTCCGAGGTCAAGGGCAAGCCGGCCGCGATCGTCACGCGGCTCGCCGGCAAGGCGGTGCGTGAACCGACCGCGCGCCAGTGCGCGCTGACCGGCGAGGTGCTGGCCAGGATGCACGTGGCCGGACAGGACTTCCCCGTCTTCCAGCCGCACCTGCGTGGAATCGGCTGGTGGAAGGAGACGGTGCCCCGGCTCGAGCGCTTCCTCCCCGACGACACGTTCCACGTGCTCGCCGAGGAGGTCATCTTCCAGGATTCGTTCTTCCGCAGCGCGCGCTTCGAGAAGCTCCCGTCCGGGCCGATCCACGCCGACCTGTTCAGGGACAACGTGCTGATCGACGGCGCGGCCGGCGGCGAGCAGATCGGCGGCCTGATCGACTTCTACTTCGCCGGCTGCTCGATCTGGCTGTTCGACCTCGCCGTGACGATGAACGACTGGTGCGTCGACCAGGCCAGCGGCGCCTTCGACCTGGCGCGCGCGCAGGCAATGATCGACGCCTATCACGCGGTGCGTCCGCTGACCGACGACGAGCACACCTCCTGGCGCACCGTCCTGCGCGCCGCCGCGCTGCGCTTCTGGATCTCGCGGCTCGACGACCTGCACCGGCCGCGCCCCGCCGAGTTGCTGACCCCGCACGATCCGACGCACTTCGAGCGCATCCTCGCGCGGCGCACCAGCGACGCGGTGCTGCCGTGGGTGTCCGCATGAGCGCGCACGGCCGCTCCGAAGCGCTCATTCCCGAGCGCGCAGCGCGAAGGGTCGTCCAGTGATCGTCAAGCCGCAGGGGCCGGTGGCCCACGTACGCACGCTGCCGGCGTCGGCCGGCTGGACCTGGCTGCGCGAAGCACTCGCCCTGTACTGGCGCCAGCCGTTCGCGTTCACGGCGCTGGTGATCCTCTACACGATGGTGCTGATGCTGGTTTCGAACGTGCCGGTGCTCGGGCTGCCCATCGCGGCGTTGCTCGTGCCTTTCGGCACCGTGGGGATGACGCTGGCGGGGAAGGTGAGCGACAAGGGCGGCATGCCCTTGCCGTCCCTGCTGCTCGACGGTTTCAGCGCCGGTCCACAGCGGACTGCGCTGCTTCGCCTGGGCTTCGTTCACGCGTCGATGGTGCTGGCCCTCGTGCTCGTCGCCACCGCACTCGCGATCGACGACCTCCGCAACTGGAAGGTCAGCGAAGGCCAGCTCGACCCCGCATCGGTCTCGCAGAACATTCCGTGGGACGCGCTGACAGTCTCGGTGCTGCTCTACACGCCGGTGCTGATGCTCACGTGGTTCTCGCCGCAGCTGGTCGCGTGGCACCGCCAGCCGCTCGCCAAGGCGATGTTCTTCTCGTTCTTCGCCTGCTGGCGCAACAAAGGGCCGTTCCTCGTGCTGGGCCTGGTCCTGACGAGCCTGTCCCTCGGCGTCGGCTATCTCTCGACGGAACTGCTGCGCGCCATCGGGCTGTCGCCGCAGCTGGCCTCGATGCTGCTCGCGCCGGTCGCGATGGTGATGACGAGCATCGGCTACGCGACCCAGTATCCGATCTACCGCGCGATCATCGAGCCGCGGCCCGACGACGTGGCGCCGCCGCCGTCACCAGAGTCCACGCCCGCCCCGCCCTAGGCGGCGACGAGCCTGGCCACGGCGACCAGCAGCCACTTGACGCCATGCACGCCGAAGTTGACCTGCACCCGCGCGTCGTCGCCGCTGCCCTCGAGATTGACGATGACGCCCTCGCCGAACTTCGCGTGGCGGACCGACTGCCCGACCCGGAAGCCGTGCGACGGCTGTGAGCGGACCGAGCCGGCCGGCGCGGCCGCCTTGACGCCCGGGTCGTGCCACTGGCCGAAGCGCCCCCCGCCACCCTGCGCGGCGACGCGCGGTGTCAGCCACTTCACGGCGCTGTCGGGCAATTCCTCGAGGAAGCGCGACTTGATGCCGTAGCGCGTCTGGCCGTGCAGCAACCGGCTCTGGGCGAAGCTGACGTACAGCCGGCGCCGCGCGCGCGTGATGGCGACATACATCAGTCGCCGCTCCTCCTCGAGGCCGTCCAGTTCGGTCAGGCTGTTCTCGTGCGGGAACAGGCCTTCCTCGAGCCCGGTGATGAACACGGCGAAGAACTCCAGGCCCTTGGCCGCGTGCACCGTCATCAGCTGCAGCGCGTCCTGCCCGGCCTCGGCCTGGTTGTCGCCGGCCTCGAGCGAGGCGTGCGACAGGAAACCGGCGAGCGGCGACGGGATCGCCGCCGCGGCCTCGCCCTGCGTGCCGGGCGCGTCCGCGCCGTAGCCCTCTTCCTGCACGAAGGCCGCGGCCGCGTTCACCAGCTCGCCCAGGTTCTCGACCCGTTCCTGCCCTTCCTTCTCGGCCTGGTAGTGCTGGATCAGCCCGCTCCGCTGGATCACCGCGTCGACGATCTCCGACAGCGGCAGGTTGGCCGTCTCGAAGCGCAGGCTCTCGATCAGCTTCACGAACGCGCCGAGCTTGGCGCCCGGCGCGCCGGTCATGCCGCCGACGGCCGCGTAGAGGCTGGCGTTGCCGCCGCGCGCCGCGTCCGCCAGTTGCTCGAGCGTCCGCGCGCCGATCCCGCGCGGGGGAAAGTTCACGATGCGCAGGAACGCCGTGTCGTCGGACGGGTTCTCGATCAGTCGCAGGTAGGCGAGCGCGTGCTTGATCTCCGCGCGTTCGAAGAACCGCAGCCCGCCGTACACCCGGTACGGAATGCCGGCATTGAAGAGCGCGTGCTCGATCACGCGCGACTGTGCATTGGAGCGGTACAGCACCGCGATCTCGGCGCGCGCGTGGCCTTCGGCGATCAGTTGCCTGACCTCGTCGACCAGCCACGCGGCCTCGTAGCCGTCGGTCTGCGCCTCGTGGATCCGGACCGGCTCGCCTTCGCCCGCGTCGGTCCAGAGTTCCTTGCCGAGCCGGCGCGCGTTGTTCGCGATCAGCGCGTTGGCAGCGTTGAGGATGTGGCCGACCGAGCGGTAGTTCTGCTCGAGCTTGATCAGGTTCTGCACCCGGAACTCGCGCTCGAAGTCCGACATGTTGCCGACGTTGGCCCCGCGGAACGCGTAGATCGACTGGTCGTCGTCGCCGACCGCGAAGATCGCGTTGCGCGCGCCGGTAATGGACCCGGCGCGGCCGTGGCCGCCGGCCAGCATCTTCAGCCAGGCGTACTGCAGCTTGTTGGTGTCCTGGAACTCGTCGACCAGGATGTGGCTGAAGCGGTCCTGGTAGTGCTGCCGCAGGATCTCGTTGCGGTCGAGCAGCTCGTAGCAGCGCAGCAGCAGCTCGGCGAAGTCGCACACGCCCTCGCGGTTGCATTGCGCGTCGTAGATCCCGTAGAGCTCGACGAACTTGCGGTTGTAGTCGTCGTTTACCTCGACATCGCGCGCGCGCAGTCCCGCTTCCTTCGAACCATTGATGAACTGCTGCAGGTTGCGCGGCGGATAGCGCTCGTCGTCGATGTTGTTCGCCTTCAGCAGGCGCTTGATCGCGCCCAGCTGGTCGGCGGAGTCGAGGATCTGGAACGTCGACGGCAGGCCGGCGTCGCGATGGTGTGCGCGCAGCATCCGGTTGCACAGCCCGTGGAAGGTGCCGATCCACATCCCGCGCGTGTTGATCGGCAGCATCGCCGACAGGCGCGTCATCATCTCCTTCGCCGCCTTGTTCGTGAAGGTGACCGCGAGCACGCTCTGCGGCGACATCTGGCCGGTCTGGATCAGCCACGCGATGCGGGTCGTCAGCACGCGGGTCTTGCCGCTGCCGGCGCCGGCGAGGATCAGGGCGGACTGGTTGGGAAGCGTGACGGCAGCGAGTTGCTGCTCGTTGAGGTTCTGCAGCAGGTTCATGAGCGGTCGAGAGTGTAGCCGCCCCTATAATCGCTCTCTTGAATCAAACACTTAGAACAACGATGGAACCGAAGTACGACCCGCAGGCGGTGGAAAGTGCGGCGCAGTCCCACTGGGAACGCACCCAGGCCTACCGCGCGGTGGAGCACGCCAGGGACGAGCGCGGCGAGCCCCGGCCCAAGTTCTACGTCTGTTCGATGCTGCCCTATCCGAGCGGCAAGCTGCACATGGGGCACGTGCGCAACTACACGCTCAACGACGTGATGTACCGCGTCCTGCGGATGCGCGGGTACAACGTCATGACGCCGATGGGCTGGGACGCGTTCGGCCTGCCGGCCGAGAACGCCGCGATCGACAAGAAGGTCGCGCCGGCGGAGTGGACCTACGGGAACATCGCCGACATGAAGTCGCAGATGCAGCCGCTGGGACTCGCCTTCGACTGGTCGCGCGAGGTCGCCACCTGCACGCCCGGGTACTACAAGTGGAACCAGTGGATGTTCCTGAAGATGCTCGAGAAGGGCATCGCGTACCGCAGGACGCAGGTCGTCAACTGGGACCCGGTCGACCAGACCGTGCTCGCCAACGAGCAGGTCGTCGACGGCCGCGGCTGGCGCTCGGGCGCCGTGGTCGAGAAGCGCGAGATCCCGGGCTATTACCTCGGGATCACGCAGTACGCGGAAGAACTGCTGGCCGACCTGGACGCGCTCGAGTGGCCGCCGCAGGTGAAGGCGATGCAGGAGAACTGGATCGGCAAGAGCGTCGGCGTCAATTTCGGCTTTCCGTACGAACTCGACGGCGAGAAGAAACTGCTGCGCGTGTTCACGACGCGCGCCGACACCATCATGGGCGTGACGTTCATGGCGATCGCCGCCGAGCATCCGCTCGCCGCGCGCTTCGCCGAGGGCCGCCCGGACATCTCCGCCTTCGTCGAGGAGTGCAAGCGGGTCAGCTTCGCCGAAGCCGACCTGGCGACGATGGAGAAGAAGGGTGTCGCGACCGGCTTCTCGGTCACGCACCCGCTGACCGGCGCCGACGTCCCGGTGTGGATCGGCAACTACGTCCTGATGGGCTACGGCGAAGGCGCCGTGATGGGCGTGCCCGCGCACGACGAGCGCGACTTCGCGTTCGCGAAGAAGTTCGGGATTCCGATCGTGCAGGTGATCGACGTTCCGGGCCAGGCCTACTCGCTCGACGGCTGGCAGGAGTGGTACGCGGACAAGCAGCGCGGCGTGTGCGTCAACTCCGGCAAGTACGACGGACTCGACTACGAAGCCGCGACGGATGCGATCGCGGCGGACCTGAAGGCGCTCGGCCTCGGCGACAAGCAGGTGCAGTACCGGCTGCGCGACTGGGGCATTTCGCGCCAGCGCTACTGGGGCACGCCGATCCCGATCATCCACTGCGCGGCGTGCGGCACCGTGCCGGTGCCGGAGGACGACCTGCCGGTCGTGCTGCCCGAGGACCTGATCCCGGACGGCAGCGGCAATCCGCTGGCGAGGCACGAGCCGTTCCTGAAGTGCGCGTGCCCGAAATGCGGCCAGCCCGCGCGGCGCGAGACGGACACCATGGACACGTTCGTCGACTCGTCCTGGTACTACATGCGCTACTGCTCGCCGGACAGCGCCTCCGCGATGGTCGACAGCCGCAACGACTACTGGATGCCGATGGACCAGTACATCGGCGGCATCGAGCACGCGGTGCTGCACCTGCTGTATGCGCGCTTCTGGACCAAGGTGATGCGCGACCTCGGACTGGTGAAGTTCGACGAGCCGTTCAAGCGCCTGTTCACGCAGGGCATGCTGACCCACGACTGCTACTACCGCGAGGATGCGGCCGGCAGGAAGCGCTGGTTCTACCCGGCCGAGATCGACATCGAGTACGACGACAAGGGCCGGCCGTTGAAGGTCACCGCGCGCGAGGACGGCGAACCGGTGACCTACGGCGGCACCGAGAAGATGTCGAAGAGCAAGAACAACGTCGTCGAGCCGCGCGACATCATCGCGAAGTTCGGCGCCGACACGGCACGCGCGTTCGTGATGTTCGCCGGTCCGCCGGACCAGAGCGCGGCATGGAGCAACTCGGGCGCCGAAGGCACGTACCGCTTCCTGCGTCGCCTCTGGAACTTCTGCAGCGAGCGGCGCGACGCGCTGAAGTCGCAGGCGCCGCTGGACGCCGCCGCGCTGGACTCGGCGCGGAAGTCCCTGCGGCGCGACATCCACGCCAACCTGAAGCAGGCCGACTTCGACTACGCGCGCATGCAGTACAACACCTGCGTGTCGGCCGCGATGAAGATGCTGAACGCGCTCGAGGACGCGAAGCTCGGCGGCTCGCCCGCGGAGACCGCGCTGCTGCGCGAGAGCGTCGGCATCCTGCTGCGAGCGCTCTACCCGGTGGCCCCGCACATCACGCACGCGCTTTGGAGCGAGCTGGGCTACGCCGCCGAGTACGCCACCGAGATCATCGACGCGCCGTGGCCGCGGGCCGATGAGGCCGCGCTCGTCACCGACGAGATCGAACTCGTCGTGCAGGTCAACGGCAAGCTGCGCGCGTCGATCCGCGTTGCTGCCGCCGCCGACAAGGCGGCGATCGAGCGGGCGGCGGTAAACGACGCCAACGTGCAGAAGTTCGTCGCCGGCCAGCCGATCAAGCGCGTGATCGTCGTTCCCGGCAAGCTGGTCAACGTGGTCGTCTGATGCGCCGTCGCGTCGTCCTCGCCGGTGTCGCCATGGCCGCTGCCGCACTGGGCGGCTGCGGCTTCCAGCTGCGCGGCGCGCAGACGCTGCCGATCGACACCCTGTTCCTGGCGCTGCCGGTCAACTCGGCGCTCGGCGCGGAGATCACGCGCGTGGTGCGCTCGTCGACGAACGCGGTCGTCGTGACGGACCGCAAGCAGGCGCAGGCGATCTTCGAGCTGCTCGGCGAATCGCGCGAGCGCGAGGTTCTGTCGATCAACGCCCAGGGGCGAGCGCGCGAGTACCAGCTGCGCCTGCGCTCGACCTTTCGGGTGATCGATCCAAACGGCATCGAGCTCATCGCGCCGACGACCCTGACCGCGCGCCGCGACATCGCCTTCAACGAGTCCGAGCTGCTGGCGAAGGAATCGGAGGAGGCGCTGCTCTACCGCGACATGCAGAGCGATCTCGTGCGCCAGATGGTGACGCGGCTGCAGGGAATCCGGTTCGATGCACCTCCGGGGTGACGCCCTCGGCGGCCTGCTGGCCAGGGCCGAGCGCGGGCAACCGCTGCCGCCGGTGTTCGTGGTCGCCAGCGACGAGCCGCTGCTGGCGCTGGAAGCGCAGGACGCCATTCGCGCGGTGGCGCGCAAGCAGGGCTACACCGAACGCGAAGTGCTGCAGGCGGATGGCCGCTTCGACTGGTCGCGCCTGACGCAAGCCGCGGGCGGGCTGTCGCTGTTCGCCGACCGCAAGATCGTCGAGGTCAGGCTGCCCGGCGGCAAGCCAGGCACCGCCGGCGCCGCCGCCCTCGAAGCGCACGCCGCGCACACCGGCGAGGGCCTGCTGACGATCGTCGCGCTGCCGAAGCTCGATCGCCGCGGCAGGGAGGCGCGCTGGGTCGCCGCGCTGGAGCGCGCGGGCGTGCTGGTCGAGATCGATTCGATCGACCGCGCGCGGCTGCCGCAGTGGATTGGCGAGCGGCTCGCGCGGCACGAGCAGCGGGCCGCAGCCGAGGCGCTGGAGTTCATCGCCGAACGCGTCGAAGGCAACCTGCTCGCGGCCCACCAGGAGATCGCGAAGCTCGGGCTGCTCCATCCACCGGGCGAGCTGACTCTGGCGCAGGTCACTGACAGCGTCCTGAACGTCGCGCGCTACGACGTCTTCCAGCTGCCGCTCGCGATGCTGGGCGGCGATGCCGCGCGCGTGCGCAAGACGATGGCCGGACTGGAAGCCGAAGGCGAGGCGATCCCGCTGGTGCTGTGGGCGATCGGCGAGGAACTGCGCACGCTGATCCGGGTGAAGGCGCAGGTGCAATCCGGCCGCCCGTTCTCGATGGCGGCACGGGAGAACCGGCTGTGGGGGCCGCGCGAACGTCTCGTCGAGCGCCTGCTGCCGCGACTGTCGGTGCCCGTGCTCGCCGAAGGTCTCGAGCGGGCGGCGCAGATCGACCGCCTGGCCAAGGGCCTGCGGGCGCCCGGGTCGGATAGCGACGCGTGGCTAGAATTGACGGATCTCGCCCTCAGCGTCGCGGCCATGAGCGCCGCGCCTGCCCCCACCCGATGACCGCCTCCGTCGCACCGCGCAGCTCCGACCGCGTCGCCCAGCAATTCGAAGGCGACCTTGCGGCGTACATGACGTCTGTCGGCAAGACGGCGCGATCCACGGCGGCGCGCATCGCGGCGGCGAGCAGCGCAGCGAAGGACAGTGCCCTGCGCCACGCCGCCCGCCTGCTCCACGAGCGGCGCGACCTGCTGCAGGCGGCCAACGGCCTCGACGTGGAGCGCGCGCGGCGCAACGGGCTCGAGCCGGCCATGGTCGACCGCCTGACGCTGAACGACCGCGCGATCACGCAGATGATCGAGGGGCTCGCCCAGGTGGCGCAGCTGCCGGACCCGATCGGCGAGATCCTCGAAGTGAAGCCGCGCCCGAGCGGCATCCGCGTGGGCCGCATGCGCGTCCCGCTCGGCGTCATCGGAATCATCTACGAGAGCCGTCCGAACGTGACGATCGACGCGGCCGCGCTGACGATCAAGAGCGGCAACGCGGCGATCCTGCGCGGCGGCTCGGAGGCCATCGAGAGCAACCGCCTGCTCGCGGGCATCGTGCGCGAGGCGCTGATCGAAGCCGGGCTGCCCGCCGACGCGGTGCAGCTCGTCGACACCACCGACCGCGCGGCGGTGGGACTCCTCGCCGGCATGCCGGAGTACGTGGACATCATCGTTCCCCGCGGCGGGCGCGGGCTGATCGAGCGGCTGATGCGCGAGTCGCGCGTGCCGATGATCAAGCACCTCGACGGCGTGTGCCACGTGTACATCGACGGCGACGCCGACCTCGACAAGGCGATCGCGATCGCCGACAACGCCAAGACGCAGCGCTACGGCACCTGCAACACGATGGAGACGCTGCTGGTCGCGCAGGCGATCGCGCCGCGCGTGCTGCCGCCGCTCGGACGGCTCTACCGCGGCAAAGGCGTCGAGCTGCGCTGCTGCCCCGAGTCGCGCGCGATCCTTGAAGCGGCCGGGGTCGCCGGCATCAAGGATGCGGCCGACGCGGACTGGACCACCGAGTACCTGGCGCCGATCCTGTCGATCGCGGCCGTGCCCGGCGTGGAGGACGCGATCAG
Organism: Burkholderiales bacterium; assembly: GCA_041308065.1. Lineage (GTDB taxonomy): Bacteria > Pseudomonadota > Gammaproteobacteria > Burkholderiales > Burkholderiaceae_F > JAOUJD01. Next base: position 3,507 of record JBFZCF010000013.1, on the reverse strand, counting down.
CCACATCAACACGTACGGCAGCAAGCACACGGACGCGATCGTGACCGAGAGCTGGACGACCGCCATGCGCTTCCTGCGCGAAGTCGATTCCGCGTCGGTGATGGTCAACGCATCGACCCGCTTCGCCGACGGTTTCGAGTACGGGCTGGGCGCGGAGATCGGCATCTCCAACGACAAGCTCCACGCGCGCGGGCCGGTCGGGCTCGAAGGCCTGACTTCGCTGAAGTACGTGGTGTTCGGCAGCGGCGAAGTCCGCACGTAGCGCAGCCCGGTCACCCTCCTGCGACTTCCGGCAATCATGGGCAACGCATATCTCTGGATCAAGGCGCTGCACGTTGTGTTCGTCGTCAGCTGGTTCGCTGGCCTGTTCTACCTGCCGCGCATCTACGTCAACCTGGCGATGGTCGACGACGGCCCCACCCGCGAACGACTGCTGCTGATGGCGCGTAAGCTGCTGGTCTTCATGACCGGGCTCGCGGTGATCGCCGTCGTGCTCGGCATGTGGCTGCTGGGCCAGGGGGCGGTGATGAAGGCCGGCTGGATGCAGGCGAAGCTCCTGCTGGTGCTGCTGCTGATCGGTTATCACGGCTGGTGCGGCGTGCTGTACACCCGGTTCGCGCATGGAGGCCCTTCCCGCTCCCATGTATGGTTCCGGTGGTTCAACGAGGTTCCGGTGCTGCTGCTGACGGCGATCGTCGTGCTGGCCGTCGTCAAGCCCTTTTGAGGCTCCCATGTCCAAGGTTGTCGATTACTACATGACCCCGGTGTCGCCGTGGACCTACCTTGGCCACGACCGCTTCCGCGCGGTCTGCGCCCGCAACGGCGCGCAGATCCACCTGCGGGTGATGGATCTCGGCAAGGTGTTCCCGGTCACGGGCGGCGTCCCGTTGAAGGACCGCCCGCCGCAGCGGCGCGCGTACCGCCTGATGGAGCTGAAGCGGTGGCGCGACTTCCTCGGCATGCCGCTCACCATCGAGCCGAAGTTCTTCCCGGTCCCGGCCGAAGCGGCGGCAACCACGCTGCTCGCCGTGCTGGAACGCAACGGCACGGAGGCAGCGCTCGATGTCGCAGGCGACCTGCTGCGGGCCGTGTGGGCGGAGGAACGCAACATCGGCGACGCTGCCACGCTGGCCGAAGTGCTCACGGGCCGCGGCCTCGACGCCGCCGGCCTGCTCGCGCACGCGCGCTCGGCCGAAGTCGCAGCGCGCTACATCCAGCACTCGCAGGAAGCGATCGCCCGCGGCGTGTTCGGATCGCCGACGTATGTCTATCAGGACGAGTTGTTCTGGGGGCAGGACCGGTTGGACTTCCTCGAGCGCGCGCTCGCGCGCTGACGACCGTCTCCGGACGAATCGCCCGACCGGCCACCAGCCACTTGAAGCCGCAGACCTTCTTCGCGGTGTGTCCGCGCGGGCTCGAGCCGGCGCTGGCCGATGAACTGCAGCACGCCGGAGCCAATGAGATCCGCACCGAATCCGGCGGAGTGGGCTTCACCGGAACGCTGAAGACCGGCTACGCCGCCAACCTGCACTCGCGCATCGCCAGCCGCGTGCTGTGGCAGGTGGGTCGGCGCGGTTACCGCAACGAGCAGCACCTGTACGACGCCACGCAGGAAGTGCGGTGGCAGGACCTGATGACGCCGCAGCAGACGCTGCGTGTCGACGTCACCGCCATCCGCTCGCCGCTCGCGAGCCTCGAGTTCGCCATGCTGCGGGTCAAGGACGGCATCGTCGATCGCATGCGGGACGTCGCCGGCGAACGTCCTTCGATCGACCGCGCGCAGCCGGATGTGCGCGTGTTCGCCTTCCTCGACGAGGCCACGGTGACGCTGTACGTCGACCTGTCGGGCGAACCGCTGTTCAAGCGCGGCTGGCGCGCCGACAAGGGCGAGGCTCCGCTGAAGGAGAACATGGCGGCCGGCCTGCTGGCACTCGCCGGCTGGACCCCGGACGTTCCGCTGCTCGACCCCTTCTGCGGCAGCGGGACGATCGTGATCGAGGCCGCCACGATCGCGAGCGGCCGCGCACCCGGCCTTAACCGGCGCTTCGCGTTCGAGCGCCTGAAGGGCTTCGACTCGCACGCGTGGCGCACGCTCAAGGACGCCGCCCGCGCCAGCGTGCGGGACGATGCCCAGGCCGTGCTCCGCGGGTCCGACATCTCGACGCAAATCATCGAGCAGGCGATCGAGAACGCGCGGCTGGCCGGCCTGGATCGCTGGCTCGACGACGGGCGCCTCGCGTTCGCGGCGTGCGATGCGCGGCAGATGGAGCCGCCGGCCGAACACGGGATGATCATCGCGAATCCACCGTACGGCGAGCAGAGCGCCCCGCGCTCGGCAACCGTGCCACGGATGATGGCCGACGTCGGCGATCGCCTGAAGCAGGCCTTCGCGGGCTGGGACGCCTGGCTGCTGACATCGGACCGCGACCTGCCGCGGCAGATGCGCCTGCAGGAAACGCGCAAGCCCGTGCTCTACAACGGCCCGCTCGAGTGCCGCTTCTTCCGCTTCACGCTCGTAAAAGGCGGCTACCGGCCGCGGGCCGCAGCGGGCAACTGACCGGCCTGCCGCGCTGGCTGCGCACCGATCACGCGACCAGTGCCTTCTCGATGTCCGGCTCGATGTCTTCCGGCTTCGTCGTCGGTGCGTAGCGCTCCAGCACGGTGCCGTCGCGCCCGACGAGGAACTTCGTGAAGTTCCACTTGATCGCCTGCGAGCCGAGGAGTCCCTTCTTGCTGGACGTGAGGTACTTGAACAGCGGGTGCGCGCCGGCACCGTTGACATCGACCTTGGCGAACATCGGGAACGTCACCCCGTAGTTGATCTCGCAGAACTCGGCGATCTCGCTGTCCGGGCCGGGCTCCTGCTCGCCGAACTGGTTGCTCGGAAACCCGAGCACGACGAGCCCCTTGTCCCTGTACTTCCGGTACAGCGCCTCGAGCCCGGCGTACTGCGGCGTGAAGCCGCACTTGCTTGCCGTGTTCACCACGAGCAGCACGCTGCCCTTGAAATCGGACATCTTGCGCGGCTTGCCGGTCAGTGTCTGCGCGGAAAAGTCGTAGACGGTCGTCAGGGTGTCTCCCCTGTCGTGCGGGCAGTTTACGTGGGCAGCGGCGCGGCAGGCGGGGATCGGCGTGCACGGCTCCGGGACGGTCGGCGCTTGCGCGCCGACTTCGCTGCACTGCTCGGCAAAGGGTCGCGCCGCCTAACTCGCTACGCGCGCTATGCGCGCTTCGCTCGAACAGGAGGCGGCGAGTCAGACGACGAGCGCGCTGACGCGCGCCGACCCTTCGCCTCCGCGGCTCGCCGCCCCGGAAAGCCGCGCCCGCCGCCAGCCCCCGCCTGCCGCGCCGCAGCCGACGTAGACTGCTGGCCCGAACGGGGAGATACCATGACCACTGTCTATGATTTTTCCGCGCAGACACTGACCGGCAAGCCGCGCAAGATGTCCGATTTCAAGGGCAGCGTGCTGCTGGTGGTGAACACGGCGAGCAAGTGCGGCTTCACGC
>JBFZCF010000012.1:0-18555 GCA_041308065.1 Burkholderiales bacterium | reverse complement strand
CGTCCTACCTGATCGTCCTCGTCGGCGGCTGGTCGCTGCCGCTCCCCGGCAAGCGCTGGCTGCTCGCCGCCATCGCGGGCTTCGCCGTCGTGTCGCTGGTCCTGGGACACCTGTCCCAGCGGGGCAGTCGCGATCGCATCGCGCCGCTGCGCCAGAGCCGACGGCTGGTCGAGCAGGCGCTCGAGCGCATCGCGGCACGTCCGGTCGTGTTCTCGCGCGACGGCATCATCGCCCGCAGCATCGGCGACTGGGCCACCACCCTGATGCCGCTCGCCATCCTTGCCGGCTGGGTCGCGCTCACGCTGTACACACTGGCCCTGCCCTTGCCGACCGACGCCAGGGCCGCCGCGGAGATGCGCGGAGCATCGCGTGCCGCGGCCGCGCCGGCTTCCACCGCGCCACCGGCGCCCCGCGCCAAAGGATCGGCGCGCAAGGCCGAGGACGTCGCACCGGCGCCGGTCGCCGCGGAAACGGTCGCGTCCGAGGAGAGCGGCCTGGCAGCGCTGTTTCGCCGCGCCATCAATGCGCCGCCGGCGGAGACGGACGCCGCGGCCGAAACCGTGAAACCGTGACGGCGGCCGTCGGCGCGAAGTTCAGGCCGGCGGTGCCCAGTTCGGCTTGCGCTTGGCCATGAAGGCGTCGATGCCTTCCTGCGCCGCCGGATCGACCAGGTTGCAGGCCATCGTCTGGCCCGCCATCTGGTACGCCGCCTCGGTGCCCGCCTCGACCTGGCGATAGAACATCTCCTTGCCCATCGCGACTGCGATCGCAGGCTTGGCGACGATCGACGCGGCGAGCTTCGCGATCTCGGCATCGAGTTGGTCCGCCGCGACAACGCGGTTCACGAGGCCGCGCTCGCGTGCGGTCTGCGCGTCGATGAGGTCGCCGGTCACCAGCATCTCGAACGCCTCCTTGCGGCCGACGTTGCGCGCCAGCGCCACGCCCGGCGTCGTGCAGAAGAGACCGACGTTGATGCCGGAGACCCCGAAGCGCGCGCCCTCGACAGCGACCGCGAGGTCGCACGTCCCCACCAGCTGGCACCCGGCGGCCGTCGCGACGCCGTGCACCCGGGCGATGACGGGCTGCGGCATGCGCTGGATCGTCAACATCAGCTTCGCGCACTGCGCGAACAGCGCGCGATAGGTGTCGAGCGCAGTGTCTTGCTTCATCTGCTTCAGGTCGTGTCCGGCACAGAACGCCTTGCCGGCGCCCGCCAGCACCACGACGCGCGCCGACGGATCGGCGGCGATCGCGTCGAGCGCGGCCTGCAGCGCGGTCATCATCTCGACCGACAGGGCGTTGAACTGCTGCGGCCGGTTCAGCGTCAGGGTCACCACGCCGGACGCGTCGCGCGATTCCAGCAGGTAGGGTTCGACCGCGACCTTCGATTCCGGTGCGTTCATGGGGTCTCCGCGCCTCTACAGTTGTGCGAGTGTCTTCAAGTGAGCGCCGACGCTGCGTGCCAGCGCGCTCAGGTTGTATCCGCCCTCGAGCGAGCTGATCACGCGGCCCTCGCCGAACTCGTCGGCGACGTCCATCAGCCGCCGCGTCATGTACGCGTAATCGGACTCCACGAGGCCCATCTGGCCAAGGTCGTCCTCGCGATGCGCGTCGAACCCGGCCGAGATGAACAGCGCCTGCGGCTTGAACGAACGCAGCCGCGGCAGCCACACTTCGTCGACGACCTGCCGCACGACGTCGCCCTTGGTTCCCGCCGGCAAGGGGACGTTCACCATGTTTTTCGCCGGGTTGTCCGCGCCCGTGTACGGATAGAACGGGTGCTGGAAGAAGCTCGCCATCAGCACCCGTTCGTCGTTCGCCAGGATGTCCTCGGTCCCGTTGCCGTGATGCACGTCGAAGTCGATGACCGCGACCCTTTCGAGCCCGTGGACCTCGAGCGCATGGAGCGCCCCGATCGCGACGTTGTTGAAGAAGCAGAAACCCATCGCGGACGCCTTGCGCGCATGGTGCCCGGGCGGGCGCACGGCGCAGAACGCGTTCGCGAGTTCCTTGCGCATCACGCGATCGGTCGCGTCGACCACCGCGCCGGCCGAGCGCAGGGCCGCCTCCCAGGTGCGCGGGTTCATCGACGTGTCCGGGTCGACGGGCCAGTACCCCTGCTGTGGTACGCTGGATTTCAACCGCTCGACGTACGCCGCGTCGTGCGCTCGGACGAGCGAATCGAGCGACGCGGCAGGCGCATCGTGATGTTCCAGGTGCGGCGAGATCCCGATGGCAATCAGGTGGTCGTGAATCGCAGCCAAGCGCTCCGGCGATTCCGGGTGCCACGATCCCATCTCGTGCTCCGCGCAGGCGCGGTGGGTGAAGAACCCGGTATGCAGCATCTGTCTCCGTCCAGCCTGTTGTCTTCGGCGGCCTTCGTCTGGCACCTTATATCCCAATGTTAGAGAAATTCCGCGCGACTGCCAGCCAGATCGGAACGATCATCGTCGGCAAGACCCTGCAGATCCGGCAAAGCCTGACCTGCCTGCTGGCCGGCGGCCACCTGCTCATCGAGGACGCGCCCGGCGTCGGCAAGACCACGCTCGCGCACGCGATCGCGCTTTCGATGGGACTTCCGTTCCGCAGGATCCAGTTCACGAGCGACCTGCTGCCGTCCGATGTCATCGGCGTGTCGGTGTATGAACGGACCAGCGGGCAGTTCGTGTTCCATCCCGGGCCCATCTTCACCGAAGTGCTGCTCGCCGACGAGATCAACCGCGCGAGCCCGAAGACGCAGAGCGCCCTGCTGGAAGCGATGGAGGAGAACCAGGTGTCGGTCGATGGCCTGTCGCGCCCGCTGCCGCAGCCGTTCTTCGTGATCGCCACGCAGAATCCGTTTCACCAGGTCGGCACCTTCCCGCTGCCCGAGTCGCAGCTCGACCGCTTCCTGATGTGCATCAGCCTCGGCTACCCGGACCGCGATGCGGAACGCGCGCTGCTGGCGGGTCACGCGCGCCGCGACCTGCTGAAGGCGCTGCAGCCGGTCGCGCGGCCCTCGGACCTGCTCGCCGCGCAGGCGGAGGTGAAGAAGGTGTTCGTGTCCGCGGCCTTGCTCGACTACGTGCAGGCGCTGATCGCGCACACGCGGGCCTCGGGCAAGTATGCCGAGGGGCTGAGTCCGCGCGGCGGGCTGGCGCTGCTCGCCGCGGCCCGGGCGTGGGCATGGCTGGATGGCCGCGAGCACGTGATTCCCGAGGACGTTCAGAACATCATGGCGTCGGTGGCGGGACATCGGCTCCACGCGACCAGCCGCGAGAGCGGACGCGCGCTGCACGGAAGGGAACTCGTCGCGCAGCTGATCGCCGCCGTGCCGGTGCCCTGAGCCCCATGAGCATCACGGCCAGTCCGCTGATGCTGCGGATCACGCGCTGGATCGCGGGTCGCGACGGCCCCGAGGCGGGCGAGGTCCTGCTCGACCGCCGACGCGTGTACATCCTGCCGACGGTGCCGGGCCTCGCGTTCGGTGTCGCCGTGCTCGTGCTGCTCGTCGGCTCGATCAACTACAGCCTGCAACTCGGTTTTCTCCTGACCTTCCTCGTGGCCAGCATGGCGGTCGTGGGGATGCACGCGACCCACTCGAACCTGGTGCAGCTCGCGCTGCGCGGAGTGCGCGTGGAGCCGGTCTTCGCCGGCGATGTCGCCGTGTTCGAGATCACGGTCTCCAATCCCGGCACGCTCGACCGCTTCGCGCTGCGGTTCGCGTTCAACCCCGCGTCGACGCGCTCGCGCAGCAATCAGGATGGTCAGCCGGCTGCCTCCGCGCCGACGGTGTCGATCGAGGTTCCCGCCCGCGGAATGCGAACGGTGCTGGTGCCTTTGCCCGCCCCCAACCGTGGCCGCCTGCCGGCGCCGCGGATCACCGTCGAGACCCGCTTTCCCTTTGGCCTGTGGCGCGCGTGGGCCTACCTGACGCCCGCGCTCGAGGCCATCGTGTATCCGAAGCCCGAAGAGGACGCGCCACCGCTGCCTGCGGCCGAAGGCGGCCGGGACGAGGCAGCAGGCATGGCTCCGAGCGGCGACGACTTCGCCGGCGTGCGGCCGTACCAGGCCGGCGATACCCAGAAGCTCATCGCTTGGCGACTGGCCGCCCGCTCCGACGACCTGTCCGTGAAGCAGTTCGAGGCGGCGGGCGGCGGCGACCTGATGCTGGACTTCGACGCGCTGCCGTCGTCGCTCGGACTCGAGCAACGCCTCTCCCGGCTGACCCGCTGGGTCCTCGACGCCGATGCATCGCGCATGCGCTATGGCCTGCGCCTGCGCGACGCGGTGATCGACCTCGGCAGCGGCGCTCAGCACCGCGATCGCTGCCTGACGGCGCTGGCCGTCTCCGGGGGCTGACATGGCGGCGTCTGCGGCGACGGCACTGCGCACGCGCGCTTCGCGCGTGACAGGGCCGCTGAACCGCCTCTTCGGTCCGCAGACGTCGAGCGCCGCGCGCGAACGCCGCGACATCCTGGTGCTGCTGCTCGCGGTCACGTTCGTCGTGGTGCCGCACTTCGAGCACCTGCCCTGGTGGGCGACGCTGCTGCTGCTCGTGATGCTCGCGTGGCGCGGCGTCATCGCGGCCAGGCAGCTGTCGGTGCCCGGCCGCACCCTGCTGCTGCCGCTGCTGATCGGTGCCGCCGCCGGCGTGTACCTGCAGCACGGCACGCTGGTCGGGCAGGAAGCCGGCGTCACCTTCCTGCTGCTTCTGATGGCGCTGAAGCTGCTGGAGATGCGCGCGCGGCGCGATGTGTTCGTCGTCATCTTCCTGTGCTTCTTCATCCTGCTGACGCAGTTCATGCACAGCCAGGGGCCGGGCGTGGCGCTGATGACGCTGATGGCGGTCGCCGCGTTGTTCTTCGTGCTGGTCAGCGTCAACCTCGACGAGGCGGACCTGCCCGCGGCGCGCAAGATGAAGATGGTCGGCTGGTCGCTGCTGAAGGCCGTGCCGCTGACGATCGTGCTGTTCCTGCTGTTTCCCCGCATCTCGGGTCCGCTCTGGGGCATGCCGGGCGAGGGCACGAGCGGCGGCACCGGCCTGTCCAGCTCGATGTCGCCGGGCTCGATCGGCCTCTTGCTCGAGTCCCGTGAAATAGCGTTCCGCGCGAAGTTCGACGGCAACGCACCCGCCCCCGGCCAGCTGTACTGGCGCGGGCCCGTCTTCGGCAGCTTCAACGGCCGCGCCTGGTCGTCGCTCGGGCGCCGCGCCGTGGAACCCGCGCCGCCGACGATCGAGCCCGACCGCGACTCCGCCGTCGCCTACACGGTCACGCTCGAGCCGCACCGGCGCGACTGGCTGTTCGCGCTGGAGGCGCCCGCCGGCCTGCCTGCGATCGGCAACATGACCGCGCGCCTGACTGCGGACATGGAACTGCTCGCGGGCGATCTCGTGCGGGACCGCACGCGCTACGCGATGCGCTCGTACCTGGGCTTCCGCCTCGGGCGCGACGCCAGCGCCACCGAACTGCAGGACTGGCTGACGCTGCCGGCGTCGTACAACCCGCGCACCCACGCGTTCGCGTCTGAGCTGCAGCGGCGCGTCCCCGCAGGCAGCACGGACCGCGACGCCCAGCTGGTGCGAGCCGTGCTCGACCACTTCCGCAACGGCGGCTTCGAATACACGTTGTCGCCACCGCGGCTCGGACGCCACTCGGTCGACGAGTTCCTGTTCGACACGAAGCGCGGCTACTGCGAACACTATTCATCGGCGTTCGTGGTGATGATGCGGGCCCTCGGCGTGCCGGCGCGAGTCGTCACCGGATACCAGGGCGGGGAACGGAATCCGGTCGACGGGTTCGTGACCGTGCGGCAATCGGATGCCCACGCGTGGTCCGAAGTGTGGCTGCCGGGACGCGGATGGTCGCGGGTCGATCCCACCGCGATGGTGGCCCCGGCTCGCGTCGACCCGGCAGCGGACGACGCGCGCACCGCCGAGCTTGCCCGCAACCCCGTGTTCGGCAATGCCGACTGGCTGCGCGTGTGGCGCTTCAACTGGGAAGCCGTGCAGAACAGCTGGCACCAGTGGGTGCTGTCCTACTCCCAGGAGCACCAGCGCGCGCTGGTGGAAATGCTGGGGCTGGCGCCGCGCTGGGAGAGCGTCGCCGCCGTGCTGGCGGTGCTCGTCGGCCTGCTCGTCGCCGGCATGGCGGCGGTGTCGATGCGTTCGCGCGCCGTGCGCGATCCGCTGGGCGACACCTACCGGCATCTGAGGGAGAAGCTGCAACGCGCGGGGGTCGAGGCCGGTGAACACTGCGGGCCGCGCGATCTGCGCGAGCGCAGCGAACGCGCCCTGCCGCGCGACTCCGCGCGCCAGGCCGGCCAACTGCTGGCCCGCTACGAAAGCATGCGATATTCGCGCAGTTCCGAAGGCATTGCGTCTGCCGACATCCGCGCGCTGCGGAGCGCGGTCCGCGCCTTCAAGCCTGCCCGCAATCCAGAATGAGAAATCCGGACGTGAAGCGACGCCGCCTTGTCGCTGCGCTGGCCGCCGCGCTCGTTGCTCCCGCGACGGCGCGCAGTCGCGCGCGGCCGCCGTACGCCTCCCGTGCCGAGGTGCAGCAGTTCATCGACGAGATCGTCGCGCTGCACGGCTTCGACCGGGCGCGCGTCGAGCACTGGCTCAACGCGGCGCGCTACTCGGGAACCGTCGAGCGCCTGATGCAGCCGCCGATTCCCTTCGGCCAGCGCAACTGGCTCGAATACCGTTCGCGCTACCTCGAGGACAGGCGGGTGCAGGCAGGCGCCGACTTCTGGCGCGGCAACGCATCCGCGCTGAACCACGCGGCGGAACGCTTCGGGGTGCCGCCGGAGGTCGTCGTTGCGATCATCGGCGTCGAAACGTACTGGGGCCGCATCACCGGGAATTTCCGCACGATCGACGTGCTGGCGACCCTGTCGTTCGACTACCTGCGCCGCGCGGACTACTACCGCAAGGAACTCGTCGAACTGCTGCTGCTCGCACGCGAGCAGGGCACGGATCCGCTGCGGTTCAAGGGATCGTTCGCCGGCGCGATCGGCCTGCCGCAGTTCATGCCGGGCTCGATTCGCCGCTTCGCCGTCGACTTCGACGGCGACGGCCGGATCGACCTAGCAGGCAGCCCGACCGACGCGATCGGCTCGGTCGCCAACTTCCTGGTCGAGCACGGCTGGCAGCGCTGTTTGCCGGTCCTGTTCGCCGCCGAAGCGGACGAGGCGATCGTCGATGCGCTGGGCCGCGGCATCGCTGCGTCCGCGACCTGGGCCGACGCCCTGATCGCGGGCGTGGCGCCGGATCTTCCGCTGGACTTCGACACGCCGGTCCTCGTCATCGACCTGCCCTACCTCGATGCCGGCGGCGAGCCCCGGCGGCTCTATCGCGTCGGCACCGTGAACTTCGCGGCGATCCTGCAATACAACCGCAGCTACTTCTACGCGACGGCGGTCGTCGAACTGGCCGAGGCGCTCAGGCGCGACGTCGGCCGATCCTGAGCGTCACTCGGCGTCGGGCTGGCGCGCCGGCTGCGCGTCGATGAACGCCGGCAGTTCCATGCAGTGCTCGAAGATCCGCATGACGGTCGGCACGTGATCGAGCCGGCAGTCGAACCGCTTGGCGTTGAAGATCTGCGGGACGATCACCACGTCGGCGAGCGTCACCCGGCTGCCGAGCGCGTAACGCCCGCACCTGTTCTCCGCCACGAGCCGTGCCTCGACCGCGGCGAGCCCCTCCTGCACCCAGTGCCGGTACCAGGCGTCCTTCTGCCCGTCGGTCACCTTCAGGTCGCGCACCAGGTAGCGCAGCACCCGCAGGTTGTTCAGCGGGTGGATCTCGCAGGCGATGCCGAGCGCGATTGCACGCACGTACGCGCGCTCGAGCGGCGCCGTCGGCAGCAGCGGCGGCTCCGGGTGCGTCTCTTCGAGGTACTCGATGATCGCGAGCGACTGCGTCAGCCGCTGCCCCTCGTCGTCGAGAACCGGGATCAGCGCGTCCGGGTTGATGGCGCGGAACTCCGGCGCGAACTGCTGGCCACCGCCCTTCGTCAGGTGCACCGCCGCGTACTCGTACGGCAGCCCCTTGAGGTTCAGCGCGATGCGCACCCGGAACGACGCCGAGCTTCGGAAGTAGTTGTATAGCTTCATGTCATCGGACGAACTGGACGAGCCAGAGCGAGAGTACGGGAAGCGCGACGAGCAGCGCGAGGCGCAGCGCGTCGGCCGCGAGGAACACGAACACGTAGCGATAAGTGCGGGCAACGGGCACGTCGCGCGCCTGCATCGCGACCACGTAGACGTTCAGTCCCATCGGAGGCGCGATCAGCCCGATGTTGACCACGGTGAGCAGCAGCACGCCGAACCACAGCGCCTTGTCCTCGAGGCCGAGCCCGAACAGCGGCAGTTGCATGACGGCCGGGAACACCACGGGCAGCGTCAGCAGCAGCATCGACAGTTCGTCCATCACTCCGCCAAGCACGATGTAGAAGAGCAGCACCGCGACCACGACCACGACCGGCGAGAGGTCGACGTGGGCGATCAGGTCCGCCACCTGCGCCGGCATCTGCGTCAGGGCCAGCGCCGCGTTCAGCATGTCGGCGCCGATGAAGATCATGAAGATCGCGCCGGTGGTCTGCGCGGTCGCAAGCAGTGCCCGGCCCAGTCGCCGGGGGGTGAGCTGGCGTGCGGCGAAGCCCGCAAGCGCGGTCAGCAGCACGCCGATCGCCGCCGCCTCGGTCGCGGTGAACACGCCGCCGTAGATCCCTCCCAGGACGATCACGAAGATCGCCGTCACCGGCACCACGCCGGCGAGCACCTCGAGCCGCCGGCGCATCGGCATCCGCGCGTCCGGCGGCCCCAGCTGCGGACGCACGCGCATGAAGAGCGCGATCGCGACGCAGTACAGGGCTGCCGCGAGGACGCCTGGAATCAGCGCCGCGGCAAACAGTCTGGCGATGTTCTGCTCGGCCAGGATCGCGTACAGGACGAGCACGACCGACGGCGGAATCAGGATGCCGAGCGTGCCGCCCGCCGCCAGCGTCGCCGTGGCGAAGCCGCCGTCGTAGCGATAGCGCCGCATCTCGGGCAGCGCCACCTGCGAGATCGTCGCCGCGGTCGCGACCGACGACCCGCACACCGAGCCGAAGGCCGCGCTCGCCAGCACGCTCGCCTGCGCGAGCCCGCCGCGCCAGTGGCCGACGAACGCCGCCGCCGCGCGGAACAGGCCCGCCGACAGCCCGCCCTGCGTGGCCAGCTGCCCCATCAGCAGGAACAGCGGCACGACCGACAGGTCGTAGATCGAGAAGCGCGCGAACGCGAGTCCCTTCAGGAACGCGAGCAGCGGATCGGGGCCGGAGAGCCACGCATACCCCAGCGCGCCCGGGACGAACATCGCGGCCCAGATCGGAACACGCAGCGCCATCAGCGCCAGCATCGCGGCAAAGAGCCCCCCCGCGACACCGAGGTTCACGGGGCTGCCCCCGCCCGCGTGCGCGCTTGAAACGGCTGCATGACGCCCGCCAGCCCGGCCAGCGCCAGCCCGGGCACCATTGCCGCATAGGGAATCCAGAGCGGGATGCCGAGCACCATCGTGGTCTCGGACGCACTGCGCATGTCGCTCACCGCCACGCCCGCGCGCCAGGCGAGCACGAAGAACACCGCGCCCGCGAGCATCGACCCGGCAGCATCGAGCCGGCGCTGCACGGGGCCCGAGGAGCGCGCCGTGAAGAAGTCGACGACCAGGTGACTGCGATGCAGCTGGCAGTACGGCAGGAACAAAGCGATTGCCGCGGCGACGGCGAGCTGCACCAGTTCGATGTCGCCGGTGATCGGCTGGCCCGCGACCCAGCGGCCGGCCACCGAAACGACGGTCGCCACCGAGACCGCGACCAGCAGCGCGCCGCCGACGAGCGCGAGCGTTGTCGCCAGCGCATCGAGCAGCCGGCGCATGGGACTACTTGCTCGGCGCGGCCGCGGGCATGGGCGGCGGCGCCGCGGCCCTTGAGTGCCGCACGATCAGCGCGCGCGCATCGGCCAGCAGCCCATCGCCGTCGATGCCGCGCTTGCCCATGTCGCGCACCCAGTCGGCGAGCACGGGCTGCGCGGCCGCCTGCCACTGCGCGAGTTCAGCGGCGGGAACCACATACACCGTGTTGCCGCGATCGAGCGCGAGCTTGCGCGCCGGCGCCTTCTGCTGGTCCCACAGTCGGCCGGCCTGGCCCGACAGCCCGAGTCCGGAGTTGCGATCGATGACGGCGCGCAGGTCCGGCGGCAGGCCATCGTAGGTCTTGCGGTTCATCGCGAGCAGGAAGACCGCCGTGTACATCGCCGGCATGTTGGGGTCGGTCTCGGTATGGAAGCGCGCGATCTCCTGCACCTTGACCGCCGGGACGACCTCCCACGGAATGACGGCGCCGTCGATGACGCCCTTCGACATCGCGTCCGCGAGCCCGGTCACCGGCATCGACACCGGCGTGGCGCCGAGCGCGGCGAGCAGGCGATTCGTCTGGCGCGTCGGCGCGCGCAGCTTCAGTCCGCGGAAGTCCGCCAGCGTGCGGACCTGCTTTTCGCGCGTGTGCAGGTAGCCGGCATCGTGGACGTGGACGGCGAGCGGCTTGACCTCGCGGAACTCGTCGCGCGCGTGCTTCTCGTAGAACTCCCACGCCGCCTTCGACGCCGCTTCGGCATCGCCGATCATGAACGGGAGTTCGAACACCTCCATCCTCGGGAAACGCCCCGCCGTGTAGCCGGGCAGCGTCCAGACGACGTCTGCGATGCCGTCGCGCGCCTGGTCGAAGAGCTGCGGGGCGGTGCCGCCGAGCTGCATCGACGGATAGAGCTGGCACTTCATGCGTCCCGCCGACGCCTTCTCGATCCGCTCGCACCACGGCACGAGCATCTTCGCGTGCGTCGTGGAGCCGGGCGGCAGGAAGTGATGGACCTTGAGAGTGATCGGCGACTGCGCGAGGGCGCTGCCGGACAGCGCGAGCGCAAGGAGCACGAGCGAGCGTGGAAGGAACGATCGAAGCATGGCGCGGATCAGACGATGCGGACCTTCAGCGTGCCGATGCCGGCGACGCCGCCTTCGAGCTCGTCGCCCTTCACCACCGCGCCGACGCCCTCGGGCGTTCCGGTGAAGACGAGATCGCCGGGCCTGAGCTCGAAGTAGTTCGACAGGTGCTCGATGGTCTCGCTGACGCTCCAGATGAGGTTCGAGACGTCGCTCGCCTGGCGCCGCTGGCCGTTGACGTTCAGGAAGATCTGCGCGACCGTGATCTCGCCGGTCGTGCCGATCGGCTTCACGGGCGAGATCGGGGCCGACCAGTCGAACCCCTTGGCGACGTCCCACGGCCGGCCCTTGTCGCGCAGCGCGAACTGCTGGTCGCGCCGCGTCATGTCGAGGCCGACCGCATAGCCGTAGACGTGCTTCGCGGCGTCCGCCGCCGCGATGTTGCGGCCGCCCTTGCCGATGGCCACCACGAGCTCGATCTCGTGGTGCAGGTTGTCCGTCTCGCCCGGATACGGCATCTCGCCGATGCTGCCGAACGGCACCGGCAGCACGGCGTCCGCCGGCTTCATGAAGAAGAACGGCGCTTCGCGCCCCGAGAAGCCCATCTCCTTCTGGTGCTCGGCGTAGTTGCGCCCGACGCAATAGATGCGATGCACCGGCAGCAGGTCGCTGGAACCGTCGACCGGAACCACGGCTTGCGGCGGCGCTGCGAAGACGTAACCCATGGAAGGACTCTCTCCTGTCGTGCGGGGGGCTGGGCGTGCGGGAGCAGGAAGTCTACGCGTGGCCCGGGCCGGCAGCCCTCGAGATGGCGCGTGACAGCAGCGCCACGGGCAGCACGCCGGCAGCCACGATCGTCAGTGCCGGCAGCGCCGCTTCGCCGAGCCGTTCGTCGCTCGCCATCTGGTACGCGATCACGGCCAGCGTGTCGAAGTTGAACGGGCGCAGCACCAGGGTCGCGGGCAGTTCCTTCATCACGTCGACGAAGACCAGCAGCGCGGCGGCGAGCACCGAAGGCCTGAGGATCGGCAGGTGCACGCGGACAAACGTGTCCAGCGGGCTGCTGCCGAGGCTGCGCGCGCTGGCGTCCATCGCCGGCGTGATGCGCGCGAGCCCGGCCTCGATCGATTGGTACCCGACCGCGAAGTAGCGGACCAGGTATCCGTACAGCAGCGCGAACACGCTGCCGGTGAGCAGCAGGCCGGGGCCGACGCCGATCAGCGCCTTCATGGCTTCGTTCAGCCGGTTGTCGAACAGGGCGAGCGGAATCAGGATGCCGACCGCGATGACGGCGCCGGGGACCGCGTAGCCGAGGCTCATCAGCTTGACGGCCGCGCGCACGAGCACCGCCGGCTTGCCTCGCGTCACGGCGCGCGCCGTGTACGCGAGCGCGAGCACGGCCGCCAGCACGATCAGCGCGGCCGCAGCCCCGATGGACAGCGTGTTCACCACCCAGCCGCCGTAGCGCGACCAGTCGAGCGTGGTCCACGCGGGCAGCAGCAGGCGCACGAGCAGCACCAGCGGAATCGCGAAGCCGAGCGCGACGCTCGCTGCGCACAGCGCGAAGGCGCCGGCGGCGCCGCGGCCCTTCAGCGGCGAGCGCGGCGCCGGCCGCTGGCTTGCGGTCGGCGTGAAGAAGCGGGCGCGTCCGCGCGCGCGGTGCTCGACGTAGAACAGCACGAGCACGAGAACGAGCAGCATCGCGGCGAGCTGGCTCGCGGCGGTGCGGTCGCCGAGCGAGAACCACGCCCGGTAGATCGACGTGGTGAAGGTCTGCAGGCCGAAGTACGCCGATGCGCCGTAGTCGGCGATCGTCTCCATCAGCGCCAGCAGCACGCCGGCGGCGATGGCCGGCCGCGCCAGCGGCAGGTTGACCCGCCACCACGTCTGCCACGGCGTGAGGCCGAGGCTGCGCGCGGCGTCGATCATCGCCGCGGTGCGCGCGAGGAACGCGGTGCGGGCGAGAAGGTAGACGTAGGGATAGAGCACCACTGTGAACACGAACACCGCGCCCTGCAGGGAGCGGATCTCCGGGAACCAGTAGTCGCCCCGCTCCCACCCGAACGCGGCGCGCAGCGCCGACTGCAACGGCCCGGCGTACTGGAGATAGTCGGTGTACGCGTAAGCGACGATGTACGCAGGCATCGCCAGCGGCAGCAGCAACGCCCATTCGAAGGCCTTGCGCCCGGGAAACTCGCAGCTCGCGACCACCCACGCGGTGGAAGCGCCGAGCGTCGCCACGCCGATGCCGACGCCGACCGCAAGCACGGCGGTCTCGAACAGCGCGCTGGGAATGACCGTCGCGGCGAGATGCTTCAGCGTCTCCGCCGCCGTCCCGATATCCCAGAAACTGCCGAACACGCCTAGCACCGGGAGTGCCACCAGCGCGCCGCAGACGAGCGCGAGTCCGACCGCCAGGCCGAGCCGTTCGCCCCCGGAGCCCATACCGGAACCTGGGAACATCTTCGAGATCAGGGAGCTGGAGGCGATGGCCAGTGTTCCGCGCGCTTCCACGCGATTCCGCGTTGCGTACGTGGATTTTAGATGCAAATGAGAATTATATGCATTTGACTTACAATCGCTGCATGGATGAAGCAAGGCCACAACTGCTGATCGAGGGGCTGCGCATCCGCTACGGCGGCGCCGGTCCGACCGTCGTCGACGGGCTCACGCTCGCGCTCGGCCGGGGCGAGATCGGCTGCGTGGTCGGAAGCTCCGGCTGCGGCAAGACGACACTGCTGCGCGCGGTCGCGGGCTTCATTCCGGTCGCCGCCGGCACGATCGAAATCGGCGGCCTCGTCGTCTCCGGACCCAACTTCACCGCGGCGCCCGAGAAGCGCGGAGTCGGGCTGGTGTTCCAGGACTACGCGCTCTTTCCTCACCTGCGCGTCGACGACAACGTCGGGTTCGGACTGCGCCATCTCGGAGTTGTCGAGCGCCGCGCGCGCGTCGACGAGATGCTCGACCTCGTCGGGCTCACGCGCGAGGCGGCGCGCTATCCGCACGAGCTGTCCGGCGGCCAGCAGCAGCGCGTCGCGCTCGCGCGCGCGCTCGCGCCGCGCCCTGCCCTCCTGCTGATGGACGAGCCGTTCTCGAGCCTCGACGTCGAACTGCGCGTGCGCCTGGGCGCCGAGGTGCGCCAGATCCTGAAGGCCAGCGGCACGACCGCGATCCTCGTGACCCACGACCAGCAGGAAGCGTTCGCGATCGCGGACCGCGTCGGCGTGATGAACGCCGGTCGCCTCGAGCAATGGGACCGGCCGTACGAGCTGTACCACCGGCCGGCGACGCGCTACGTGGCGGACTTCATCGGCGAAGGTGTCTTCCTGCCCGCGCGCGTGCTGAACCCGATGAACGTCGAGATCGAGCTCGGCGCGCTGAAGGGCGATGTCCCGCTGCCGTGCCAGCAGGGCTGCGACACCTGCGGCAAGGGCTGCCACGTCGAGGTCCTGCTGCGCCCGGACGATGTCGTTCACGACGACGCGAGCGGGCTCAAGGCCGAGGTGGTGCGCAAGGTCTTCCGCGGCGGCGACTTCATCTACACGCTGCGGCTCGACAGCGGGCGCGAGGTGCTCGCGCTGGTGCCGAGCCATCACGACCACGCGGTCGGAGAGAAGATCGGCATCCGGCTCGACGCCGATCACGTCATCACCTTTCCCGCCGTCCAGGAACAGCGCCACATACCGTTGCGGGCCCTGTAGCCGGTATCCCGTGGGCGCCGACCGCCGCGTTCCGACGCAGACTTCCTGGAACCCTGGCGTGCGGCCGACTGTCCGGAATTCCAGATCCGTCCGATTCGGTCGGCCGAGCGCGGCGCGCCTCGCCCGACGCCGGGCCAACCCAGCCTCGCCCTTGCGCACCCGTTGCGCAGCCGCTACGCCCCCCGGTGACGGGATACCGCGCGGCCCGTTTGGAACCTACCTTCGCCGCCCATGAATCACCCCGTCATCGAGCCACGCGGCTACGTTCGGGGAGGGTTTGGCGAGGAGATGGATCTCGCCTGCCTCTCCATCACTTCCCACTTCACCGCCCTTCCCGGCTGGCAAGAGAGCCAGGTTGATCCGCACGAGGTCGTCTACCTGGCCGGCTTCTTCGCCTTCATCGCCCTGGTGTCGTCTCCCAGCGCCCCGCTGGGGCTGGCGGAGGCCGCGACCGGCGCGCGAGCGACCGTGGCCAGAAGGCTGATGCTGCGCGGAACCCGGGCCGAGTCGCTGAATGAACACCTCAAGTGGTTCAAGGCACGGCTGAACAAGTACTCGGCACTCTGGGTCGGCGTGCTCAAGAACACGAACAGCTTCGGCGCGTTCGGTTCGCTCGCGTTCGAGAATGTGCAGGCCGGCGACAAGACAAGGCAGGGCTATGTCGAGCACCTGAACGCGTTTCCCGACTTCTGTGAACGCACGATCCGGGCGTTTCATGAGGCGGGGCAGCGCAGCGACAGCAGTGTGGCGGCGATGCCGATCGATTTCTCCGGGATCAAGGAGCAGGCGGAAGAAACCGAATCGCGCCTGCGCGAAGCGCTGCGCACATTGGCAGAAATCGGCACCCCGGAGGCCCTGCGCGAGTCGGCCGGGAACCGGGCCAGGCATGCAGACGCGCTGGCGCAGGTGCGGGCAGCGAAGGACCAGCTCGAGCGATTGAGCGCGCTTCTCGACTCCCTCGAGTCGCTCGACGCTCCGGCGAACAAGTAGACGAGTGAGCGGTGCCGCGCATGCGGCCAGGCCGCCCGGGTTCCGGCTGTGACCGGCGTAGTCTGTTCCTGTGACCGCCGCGAGCCCTGCCCCAATGCCTGCCTGCGAGGAAGCCGATGCGCCTGAACTCGAGGTCGTCATCGAGATTCCGAAGGGCTCGTTCATCAAGCGCGGGTCCACGGGGCATGTGGACTTCGTCTCGCCGTTCCCGTGCCCGTTCAACTATGGCTCGGTGCCGAACTACGTCGGACTCGAGGGCGACCTGCTCGATGCCCTGGTGCTGGGGCCCCGCCTGAAAGCCGGGACCCTGCTGCGCGTCAAGGCGTGGGGCGCAGTGACGCTGACGGACCGCGGCATGTCCGACGACAAGCTCGTCTGCGGCAGCGAGCCGCCGAGTCCTGCGGAGAAGATGAACGTGCTGCGGTTCTTCAGCTTCTATGCAAGGTGCAAGGGACTGCTGAACACTCTGAGGCGCCGACCGGGCCGCAATGCATGCGATGGCTGGCTGGAAGCCGCTCAGGCCATGGCGCGTGCCACGCCACGCGATGAAGGCTGGCGTGGACCGCGCGTGCCGTTCTGAACGCAAGCGACGCCGACCACTTCAGGTCTGAGGGCGGCTCAGGAAGATGTCGATGGTGCGAACAAAGATGAAGCCGAACACGCACAGCGCCCACGTCAATGCAACGGCGTACGGGCCGACACTCGGCGAAAAGGGAATCCCCGCAACATTGAGCCAGAGACCCGTCACGGCGACGAGCGAAATCGCGTAGACGATGACGACCCACGCCGGGAAGCGGCCCGCCTCGATCGCGCGGCGACGGCGAAACTGGCTCAGCAGCAAGACGGTGAGGATCGACGCGGCGACAGCGCTCGACACAGGCCAGTTGACGGACGCCGGGACGTGAAGGAGGTCCAGGAGCGCGGGAACCAGGGCCAGGGCCGTTACCAGGAGACCGCCTTCGATATATAGGCGCACGAGGCGGAGGTGCCGTTCGGAGATTTCGCCTCCCAGCGCGCCTCGCAGGGTGACCACCACCGCCGAGAAGCCGGCGAATGACAACGAGAGCGCTGCGAGACTGAACAGGAAGTTGGATTCCGCGGACGTCACGATCGCACCCACATGAGCATGTGCCTGACGACTTCCACAGTCGAGCCGAAGGGCCGGGACCGCCATTGAAACAGCGGTTCATGTGATCGACCTTGCACGCATCTGCGCGTGCAAGGTCAGCTAGTCCTGGCGGAGAGAGTGGGATTCGAACCCACGATGGGCTTTAGACCCATACACACTTTCCAGGCGTGCGCCTTCGACCGCTCGGCCATCTCTCCTGATTCTGTTACTTGACTTCAGTCCCACCCGAGTGGGATTGCTCGCATCTCGCCTCACGGCGATCTGCTCGGCCGTCTCTCCGACGAGGCGGCGATTATATCCGGCGCCCCCAATGAAAAAGGCCCGCGGCGAACCGCGGGCCTTCGGACTGCGACAGCAGGACGTCAGCGGGCGATGGTCTCGACCGTGTCGCCGCGCAGGCTCGGATACCGAACGTGCTCGACGAACTCCTGCACTTCCCTGCTGGGCGATGGCGTGAGCATGCTCACCACGAGAATCGTGATGATGCCGACCGGTACGCCGAAGACGCCCGCCGAGATCGGCGCGATGCCCCACCAGAGGTCCATCTTCGTGGTGCCGAACCACTCGATGAACTGCGGATAGGTGTGCACCATGTAGTACAGGCAGACGCCCAGGCCCGCGACCATCCCGGCGATCGCGCCCCACTTGTTGGCGCGCTTCCAGAACACCCCGAGAACCAGGGCCGGGAAGAACGCGGAGGCCGCCATCGAGAACGCCGCGCCGACCAGGAACAGGATGTTCCCCGGCTTCTGCGCCGTGACCCACGCCGCGAAGATGGCAACGACCAGCAGCAGGATCTTGGAGATCATGACCCGCTTCTGCGTGGACGCGTTGGGATTCACCATCTTGTAGTACAGGTCGTGCGACAGCGCGTTGGCGATCGTCAGAAGCAGGCCGTCAGCGGTCGAAAGCGCCGCCGCCAGGCCGCCGGCCGCCACCAGGCCCGAGATGACGTATGGCAGTCCCGCGATTTCAGGCGTTGCCAGCACGATGATGTCGCCGCCGAGCGTCATCTCCGCCAGTTGCACGATGCCATCCTTGTTGACGTCGCTGATCGCCATCAGCGTTGGATCGATCTTGGCCCAAGCGGCCACCCACGCCGGCAGGTTCGCGAACGAGGAACCCACCACGTTGTGGTAGACCTCGTACTTCACCAGCACCGCGAGCGCGGGCGCCGTGAAGTACAGCAGGAAGATGAAGAACAGCGACCAGAACACCGAGACGCGAGCTTCCTGCACCGACGGGGTCGTGTAGTAGCGCATCAGGATGTGCGGCAAGGCAGCCGTGCCGAACATCATGCAGAACACCAGCGCGAGGAAGTTGTTGCGCTTGGTCGCGCGTTCCTTTTCGCCTGCCTCGCCCGTCTTGGTGGTCGGGAACGGCGTGGCGTGCGGCGACGGCGGTCCGGTCCGCGCGGAGTTGCTGGCAACCTGCTTGGCCCATGCAGCCTTGGCGTCGTCAGGCGACTTCGGGAAGTCGTTGACCGCCTTCTCCGCCGCGCGGATGTCGGCCACCGGGGCGTTCGACGCCTTCAGGTCCTCGACGCGCTGGGCCGCCGCGGCCTTGCCGGTTTCCCACGAACCCGGCAGCGCATCGATGCGCGCCTTGGCGTCCGCCGCGTTTTTCTTGAAGATGTCGCGAACGGCCACCTCACCGGGATTAACGGAGAGTTCCTTTTCCTTCGCCGTCACCTTCTGCAGCACCTGGCCGTAGACCAGTTGCGGCACCGGGAAGTTGGTGATCTTCACCGACAGCCACACCACCGGGATCATGTA
>JBFZCF010000011.1:0-19245 GCA_041308065.1 Burkholderiales bacterium | reverse complement strand
GCCGCCGCCGCCGCGCCCGGCCGCGGGCCATCGGCGCGCCGCACGGCGGAGGCTGCGCCGGCGTCGCCGCCCGGACGCTCGGCATCGGACGGCGAAATCCCGCGCACGGCGCTCTGCGTCGAAGTCCGGGATCCGCGTCGCGCCAGTGGCCCTGCGGTCGAATCCGTCGGCAGCGCGAGCCGCCTCCTGTACGTGTTCATGCCGCCGCTCACGGCGCTCGAGGACTATCTCGAACTGGTGGCGGCCATCGAGGCGACGGCGGCCGAACTCGGGCTGCCGGTGGTGCTCGAAGGCTATCCGCCACCGCGCGATCCGCGCCTGCGGATCCTGCAGATCACGCCGGACCCGGGCGTCATCGAAGTGAACATCCACCCGGCGGCCAACTGGGACGAGCTGGTCGACCACACCGAAACGCTGTACGAGGCGGCGCGCCTGTCGCGCCTGTCGACCGAGAAGTTCATGCTCGACGGGCGCCACACGGGCACTGGCGGTGGCAACCACATCGTGCTGGGCGGCGCGCGCGCCGAGGACTCCCCGTTCCTCCGACGGCCGGACCTGCTCGGCAGCCTGGTCTCGTACTGGCACAACCATCCGTCGCTGTCGTACCTGTTCTCGGGGCTGTTCATCGGCCCGACCAGCCAGGCGCCGCGCGTGGACGAGGCGCGCAACGACCAGATCTACGAACTGGAAATCGCGCTCGCCGAACTGCGCCGGGCCAGCGCGGATGGAGCGGCGGCGCCGCCGTGGCTCGTCGACCGGTCGTTGCGCAACGTGCTGATCGACGTGACGGGCAACACGCATCGCTCGGAGTTCTGCATCGACAAGTTGTACTCGCCCGACGGGCCGAGCGGCCGACTGGGCCTGCTCGAGATGCGCGCGTTCGAGATGCCGCCGCACTGGCAGATGAGCCTGGCGCAGCAACTGCTGCTGCGCGCGCTGGTGGCACGGTTCTGGCGCACGCCGTACACCGCGCGGCTGACGCGCTGGGGCACCGAACTGCACGACCGCTTCCTGCTGCCGACCATGGTCGCGCTCGACTTCGAGGACGTCCTCGCCGAACTGGCCGAGGCCGGGTATCCGATGCAGGCTGCGTGGTTCGCCCCGCACCTCGAGTTCCGCTTCCCGCTGTACGGCCACGTGGATGCGCTCGGCATCCGGCTCACCATCCGCGGTGCGCTGGAACCGTGGCACGTGATGGGCGAGGAGGGCGCGGCTGGCGGCACGGTGCGCTACGTCGACTCGTCGCTCGAGCGGGTCGAAGTCAAGGTGAGCGGACTCAACGGCTCGCGCCACGTGGTGACGGTCAATGGCCGCTCGGTGCCGTTGCAGCCCACGGGCCGCGCCGGCGAATTCGTGTGCGGCGTTCGCTATCGCGCGTGGCAGCCGGTCTCGGCGCTGCATCCGACGATCGGCGTGCACGCGCCCCTGACGTTCGACATCGTCGACAACTGGATGGAGCGGTCGTTGGGCGGCTGCCGGTACCATGTCGCCCACCCCGGTGGCCGCAACTACGTAACCTTCCCCGTCAATGCCTACGAAGCCGAGAGCCGGCGCCTCGCGCGCTTCTTCACCACGGGCCACACGCCCGGACGCCTGCGCGCGGGCGAGCCGCAACGCAGCCTGGAATTTCCCTACACGCTTGACCTGCGCAGGACCTGAGCGGCGCCGGTCATCGGCGGGGCGCCCGGGCCTGGCGGCCCGGGCGTGGTCGGCGTGACGCAAGGCCTGCTCGAATTCGATTCGGCGCGCGACGCCTCGGCCATCGCGGCCCGGATGGCCCTGCCCGCGGCGGCGGGTCATCGCGATGAGCTGCGCGACGCAGCGGGCGCGCTGCGTCCGCTGTGGCGCGAGTTCTTCGCGCATCTCGGCGCCGGCGGCTTCGCCGACCTGCGACGTCGTCACGAGACCATCGAACGCCAGGTGCGCGACGATGGCATCACCTACAACGTCTACAAGGACGAGGGACGCGGGGAGCGGCCGTGGCCGCTCGACCTGATGCCCTTCCTGCTCGACGGCGACGAGTGGGCGCAGATCGAGGCGGGCGTGGCCCAGCGGGCCCGCCTCCTCGAAGTCGTCATGGCCGACTGCTATGGATCGCAGCGGCTGCTCGCCGAAAACCTGCTGCCGCCCGCGCTCGTGCTGGGCCACCCGGGGTATCTGCGACCGCTGGCCGGGCAGCGCCCGCCGGGCGATGCATTCCTGCACATCGTCGCCGTCGACATCGCCCGCGCGCCGGACGGGCAGTGGTGGGTCGTCGGACATCGCACCCAGTCGCCCTCGGGGCTCGGCTATGCGCTGCAGAACCGGCTGATCGTCTCGCGCCTGTTTCCCGACGCGTTCCGCCAGATGGGCGTGCAGCGCCTCGCCGCGAGCTATCGGCGCCTGCTCGACACGCTGCAGCGCCTGAGCCCGTGCGAGGCGGGCGAGACGCCCCGGCTCGTGCTGCTGACCCCGGGACCGTACGCCGAGACCTACTTCGAGCACGCCTACCTCGCGCGCTACCTCGGCATCCCGCTGGTCGAGGGCGGCGACCTCACGGTGCGCGACGAGCGCGTCTTCCTGAAGACGCTGCACGGGCTGCAGCCCGTGCACGGCATCCTGCGCCGGCTCGACGACGACTTCTGCGATCCGCTCGAACTGCGGCAGGACTCCACGCTCGGCGTGCCCGGCCTGCTCAGGGCCGTGCGCGCCGGTCGCGTGCTGCTGGCCAATGCCCTTGGTTCCGGCTTTCTCGAGTCGCCGGCCATCAACGGCTTCCTGCCGGCGATCGCGCGCAGCGAGTTCGGCGAGGAACTCCGGCTGCCGTCGCTCGACAGTTGGTGGTGTGGGGAGGCGGCGGCGTGGTCGCACGTCGCCGACAGCCTGGCCGACAAGGTGGTGAAGCCGACCTACCCGTCGAGCGCCCGGCGCCCGGGCGTCGAGGCGATCATCGGGGCCGGGCTCTCGGCGCCGCAACTCGAGGCGGCGCGCGCGCGGATCGAAGTCGATCCGAACGCCTGCACCGTGCAGGCCTACCTGCCGTTGCCGATGAACCCGACGTGGCGCGACGGCCGCCTGCTGCCGCGCGCGGCAATGGTGCGGGTCTACGCCATCGCCGACGGCGATGGCGGATGGCACGTGATGCCGGGCGGGCTGACGCGCATCGCGCAGCGCGAACAGCGCGTGGTGTCGATGCAGCAGGGCGGCGGCAGCCAGGACACCTGGGTGCGCACGGCGGGACCCGTGGACACCTTTTCGATGCTGCCGGCCCCGCTGCGAGCCGAAGACCTGGCCGCGCAGCGCCGGATCGTCTCCAGCCGCTCCGCCGAGAACCTGTTCTGGATCGGCCGCTACGCCGAACGCGCGGACCAGTCGGTGCGACTCGCGCGGGCGACGCTGACGCTGCTCAGCGACGACGCGCGCGCGCCGTCGCCGGTGCTGGAACTCCTGGCGACGCTGTGCCACGAAGCCGACCTGGTGCCGGACAACGTGCCGTCGCCGATGCAGTCGCTGACGGTGTTCCAGCGCACGCTGATCGCCCGCCTGGGCGATCGCAGCGCCCGCGGCATCGCCTTCAGCCTCGCCGCGTTCGTCCGTGCGGCCGGCCAGATCCGCGACCGGCTGTCGGCGGACCACTGGCGCCTGGCCGCCGCGTCGGTGACCAGCTTCGAGGGCGACTGTGCGCGGACCGTCGTCGGTGAGAGCTACTCCACCGACGAGGCCATCGCCGCGCTCGGGCGGCTCGCCGTGCACCTGTCGGCGATCATCGGGGCCCAGTTCGATCACATGACGCGCGACGACGGCTGGCGCCTGATGACGATCGGGCGCTACATCGAGCGGCTGGGGACGCTGGCGCGCGTGCTGCAGCTCGCCTTCGACACCGACGCCCTTGGGCGCGACGATGGCCACGACTTCGTGCTGCAGCTCTTCGACAGCACGATCACCTATCGGGCGCTCTACCAGCGCCGGCTCGAAGTGCTGCCGCTGATCGACCTGCTGGTGCAGGAGTCGGCCAACCCGCGTTCACTGCACGGCATCGCCCGGCGCCTGTCGAACCAGATCGAACGCCTCGGCGCTCCCGGGGCAGATGGCCTGAAGGCCTGTCTGCCGGCCCTTGCGCAGTGGCCCGAGCTGAAGGAACTGGGCGAGACCGATGCCGAGGGCCGGCATGCGCGGCTGCTCGAGCTGACGGCGCGGCTCGTGCGCGGCAGCCACGCGTTGTCCGATGCCATCAGCGCACGGTACTTCAGCCATGCCTTCGCGGAGTTCCGGGCGGTGAACGCGTGAGCAGTCCAGTGAGCGGTACTGTCCGGCTCGATGTGACGCACACGACGGTCGCGCGCTACTCCGCGCGGGTGGAAGTCGCCTACCACTGCGCGCACCTGACGCCGCGCGACGACGCGCGCCAGCAGGTCCTCGACTTCGACCTCGCCATCGATCCTCCTCCGGCGCAGTGCAGCCATTCGCGGGATGCGTTCGGCAACGTGCGCACCGAATTCGCCCTCTATGCGCCGCACGATGCCTTGACCGTCCGGGCCCGCAGCCGGGTGGCGCTGACGTCGCGCGAGCGGCCTGTCGAGGCGGCCGCCAGCGTGCCGTGGCAGGCGCTGGCGTCCAGCCTGCGCTACGCGGTCGGCGCGTCGTTCCAGCCCGCGGCCGAGTTCGTCTTCGCGTCCCCCCACGTGCCGTTGCTCGACCCGCTGCGCGAATACGCGGCGGCGAGCTTCGCGCCGGAACGGCCCACCGTCGCCGGCGCGATCGAACTGATGGAGCGGGTCCACCGCGACTTCGCCTACGAGCCCGGCACCACGGATGTGGGCACGCCGCTCGCCGAGGTGTTCCGCGAGCGCCGGGGCGTGTGCCAGGACTTCGCGCACCTGATGCTCGGCATGCTGCGTGCGCTCGGCCTGCCGGCGCGCTACGTGAGCGGCTACCTGTTGACGCAACCGCCGCCAGGCCAGGCGCGGCTGCTCGGCGCCGACGCGTCCCACGCCTGGATCTCGGTCTGGTGTCCCGCGCTCGGATGGGTCGACCTCGACCCGACCAACGCGGTGCTGCCCGATGCCGGCCATGTGACGCTGGCCGTGGGACGCGACTACGGGGACGTCACGCCGCTGCGGGGCGTGATCCAGGGCGGCGCCAGCCACACCATCGACGTCGCGGTGAACGTGGCGCCGGTGATCGAACAGGCGGCGTAGGCGCAGGCGCGTCCGCCGCCGCGCGCTGTCGGACTACGGCAGCACTACTGCGCGGCCCAGCCGCCGTCCATGTTCCACGCCACGCCGCGCACCTGGTCGGCGGCCGGCGAGCAGAAGAACACCGCGAGGCCGGCGAGCTGCTCGGTCGTCACGAACTGCATCGACGGCTGCTTCTCGCCCAGCAGTGATTTCTTCGCGTCGTCCTGGCTGAGGCCGTCGCGCGCCGCGCGCGCGTCGACCTGAATCTGCACCAACGGGGTCAGCACCCAGCCGGGGCAGATCGCGTTGCAGGTGACGCCGGTCGTCGCCGTCTCCAGCGCGACCACCTTGGTGAAGCCGACGATCCCGTGCTTGGCGGCGACGTAGGCCGACTTGTCGACCGAACCCACCAGCCCGTGCACCGATGCGATGTTGACGATGCGGCCCCAGTTCGCGGCCTTCATCTTCGGCAGCGCGAGGCGGGTCGTGTGGAAGGCCGAGCTGAGGTTGATCGCGATGATCGCGTCCCAGCGATCGACCGGGAACCGGTCGACCGGCGCGACGTGCTGGATGCCGGCGTTGTTCACGAGGATGTCGACCCGGCCAAAGGCGGCCTCCGCCGCGCGGAACATCTGCTCGATCTCGGCCGGCTTGCTCATGTCGGCGCCGTGGTAGAGCGTCTTGACGCCGCGCCCCTGCAGTTCCTGCTCGACGGCGCGGATGACGTCGGCTTCACCGAATCCGTTGACGACGATGTTGGCGCCTTGCGCGGCCAGCGCGCGCGCCATGTCCAGTCCGATCCCGCTGGTGGAGCCCGTCACCAGGGCCGTTTTTCCCTTGAGCATGCGATTCCTCCCGTTGAGCCGGACGAGTATGCCACCGCGTGCTGACTACAATCGCCGGCGAGAGAGGAGCACGCCGTGAACCAGGAATCGAGTCCGCGCTTGCGTCATGTGAAGTGCCTCAGCCCCGCCGGCTTCCACCGGATGGCGTATGCGGAGTGGGGCGCGCCGGACAACCCGCGCGTGCTCGTGTGCGTGCACGGGCTGACCCGCGTCGGCCGCGACTTCGACCGGCTCGCGCGCGCGCTCGCGTCGCACTACCGCGTGGTGTGCCCGGACGTGGTCGGCCGCGGGCGCAGCGACTGGCTGCGCGACCCGAGCTACTACGTGGTGCCGCAGTACGTGGCCGACATGGTGGCGCTGATCGCGCGGCTCGACGTCGAGGAAGTCGACTGGGTCGGCACATCGATGGGCGGGCTGATCGGCATCGCGGTGGCCGGCCAGGCGGAGGCGCCGATCCGCCGGCTCGTGATCAACGACGTCGGTCCGCGCCTCGATGCGGCGGCGATTGCGCGCATCGGCACCTACCTCGGTGCGCCGGTGTCGTTCGCCACGGTCGACGAGGCGATCGACTACGTGTCGGTCGTCGCCGCGCCGTTCGGCGTCAAGCAACGCGAGGACTGGCGCGAACTCGTCGAGCCGGCGCTCCGGCGCGACGGCGAGCGCTGGGTGCTTCACTACGATCCGCGCATCGCGGTGCCGTTCAAGTCGGTGACCCCGGAAGGCGCGGCGGCGGCCGAGGCCGCGATGTGGAAACTCTACGACGCAATTCGCGGCCCGACGCTGATCGTGCGCGGCGAGCACTCGGACCTGCTGACGCGCGAGACGCTGTTCGAGATGCAGGCGCGCCATCCCAGCGCGCAGGGTGCCGAGGTCCCGGGTGTCGGCCACGCGCCGACGTTCATGTTCGAGAACGAAATCGCGCTGGTGCGCGACTTCCTGGTGCAGTGAGGCGACGATGCGGATCGAACGACTGGATCACCTGGTGCTGACGGTGCGCGACATCGCGGCGACCTGCGACTTCTACTCGAAGGTGCTCGGCATGCAGGTCGTGACCTTCGGCGCCGGCCGCAAGGCGCTGGCTTTCGGGCAGCAGAAGTTCAACCTGCACGAGGCAGGGCGGGAGTTCGAGCCCAAAGCCGACCGGCCGACCCCGGGCTCCGCGGATCTCTGCCTGATCGCGGACGGCGCGCTCGCCGACGTGATCGATCACCTGCGCACCTGCGGCGTTCCCGTTCTCGAGGGGCCGGTGCAGCGGACCGGCGCGCTGGGGCCGATCACCTCCGTGTACTTCCGCGATCCCGACCGGAACCTGATCGAGGTGTCGACGTACGGTGCGGCGTAAGCGGCGGTAGTCGCGGGGTCAGAAGATCCCGGCCGCCAGTCCGGCGGCCAACGCAGCGCCGAGGTCACGCGCGGTCGCGAGATCCGCTTCCGGGACCGTCTTTCTCGCCCGGATCTGCTCCGGCGTCTGCGCCCCGTTGCGCACGATCGTCGGCGGCGCCACTTCCTTCAATCGCAGCCCGGTCGCGATGCGCTGGAGCTGGCGAGCGGCGCCCGCGCCGTCGGTGCCGGCGGCGATCAGGGCCGCGTACGGCCGGCCGTTCACCTGGTCAAGCGCGTCGTAGTAGATGCGGTCGAAGAAGTCCTTCATCAGTCCCGCCATCGACGCCAGGTTCTCCGGGGTGGCGAAGAGATAGCCGTCGGCGGCGAGCACGTCGGCCGATGTCGCGTCGGGCGCATGCAGCAGCCGCGTCTCGACCGCGCGCTCGCTTCGGGCCCCGTCGACCGCCGCGCGCGCCAGTTGCTCGGCCGCACCGGTCATCGAGTGATAGACCACGAGCAGCTGCTTCATCGTTTCGCGCGGGCGGCCGGGTCCTGCAGGAAGAAGGCCGCGAGCAGCGCATACCACTCGGGGAACGCACGCTGCAGCGCCCCGGGCTCGACGAAGAACGCCTCGCTCGTGACCGCGAAGAACTCGGCCTGGTCGTGCGCCGCGTACGGATCGAACGGCAGGTGGGCGTAGAACCGGTCCGCGTCCGCGCTGTCCGGGTCGATGCCTTCCGGCAGTTCGGACTCGATGAGCTCGAGTTCCGACAGGAAGCGCTCGAAGGTGTCGTCGAGCACGTTCATCCACGACCGGGGCTCGAGGCCGGCGTGCAGTTCGCGCGACAACGGCGGGCAACCGTCGGCGGCGCCGTCGAGCAGGTCGATCTTGTGCACGAACTCGTGGATCACCACCGAGTAGGCGGACCCGGTGTCCGTCGTGCGGCGCTGCGCGTCTTCCCACGACAGCAGCAACGGACCGCCCTCCCACGCCTCGCCGCTGATCGGTTCGGTGTACTCGTGCACCACGCCGTCCTCGTCCGCCACGCTGCGTGGCACGAGGAACTCGCCCGGGTAGACCACGATGCTCGACCAGCCGCGGTACCACTCGAGGCCGAGGTTCAGGATTGGCAGGCACGCCTGGACGGCGATGTTGACCTGCATCCCGGCGCTGAGCTCGAGATCGCCCGCGGTCGACATCTCCTTCTCGGCCAGCAAGCGGCTGGCGAGATCGCGCAGCCGCGACGCCTCGTCGGCCGTCAGGTCCGCCGTGCACGGCAGGGCGGACCGCGCGGCGCTCCAGAGGTCGTCCGGAATGGCGACCGCATTCGAGCGCGTGAAGTGGCCGAGCAGCGTCTTCAGCATCGTGCGATTGTGCCGGAGCGAGCCCCCCTCCCTATAATTTCGTCTCGACGCTGTTCCCCCTGATGGCCGTAACCCGCTCCCCTGCCGATCCGTCGGTGCCCGCCGACGCCGGCGGGCTGGCCGCGCTCGATCTCGCGCGCACGCGCGAGCTCGTCGAGCCGCTCTACCAGGACCGCGCGTTGCGCACGGGCGAGCCGTTCCTCGCGCACGCCGAGGGCATCGCCGCCATCGTCGAGCCGCTGCGGCCGGATCCCGACCTGCTGGCCGCCGCCTACCTCTTCGGCGTGTACGACGTGCTGCGCGAGCCCGACGAGTGGCTGCGCGCGCGCTTCGGCGCCGGCGTCGCGCAACTCGTCGCCGACCTGCGGCAGCTGATGCGCCTGTCGGAGCTCACGCGCACCCAGGGCGATGCCGGCGGCAAGGCGCACGGCATGGACGACCAGGCCGAGGCATTGCGCCGCATGCTGCTGGCGATGGCCAACGACCTGCGCGTCGTGCTGCTGCGGCTGGCGTCGCGCCTGCAGACGCTGCGCTACTACGCCGCGAACCGGCAGCCCGGAGCGGAGCCGTTCGCGCGCGAAACCCTGATGCTGTACGCGCCGCTCGCCAATCGCCTCGGCATCTGGCAGATGAAGTGGGAGCTCGAGGACCTGGCGTTCCGCTTCATCGAGCCGGACACCTACAAGCAGGTCGCGCGGCTGCTCGAGGAGAAGCGCGTCGAGCGCGAGGCGTTCATCGTGACGGCGCTGGAACGCGTGCGTTCGATGCTGAAGGACGCGGGGATCGCGGGCGAGGTGACCGGCCGGCCCAAGCACATCTACAGCATCTTCAACAAGATGCGGACCAAGGGCCTGGCGTTCGAACAGCTCTACGACGTGCGCGGCCTGCGCGTGATCGTCGACGAGGTCCCGCAGTGCTACCAGGTGCTGTCCCTCGTGCACCAGGCGTGGAACCCGATCGCCACCGAGTACGACGACTACATCGCGCGGCCCAAGCCCAATGGCTACCAGTCGCTGCACACCGTGGTCGCCGATGCGGACGGCCGCGCGCTCGAAGTGCAGATCCGCACGCGCGCGATGCACGAGTTCGCCGAGCTCGGCGTGGCA
This sequence comes from Burkholderiales bacterium, assembly GCA_041308065.1. Taxonomy (GTDB): domain Bacteria; phylum Pseudomonadota; class Gammaproteobacteria; order Burkholderiales; family Burkholderiaceae_F; genus JAOUJD01. Next base: position 9,450 of record JBFZCF010000011.1, on the reverse strand, counting down.
GCCCACTGGCGCTACAAGGAAGGCGGCAAGGCGCACGCGACCGACGAGCAGCGCGTGGCGTGGCTGCGGCAACTGCTCGCGTGGCGCGACGAGGTCGAGGCGCCGCCGCAGGCAGCCGGGGCCCAGCGCGACGAGCGCATCTACGTGCTGACCCCGCAGGCGCGGGTGGTGGAGCTGCCGGCCGGTGGCACGCCGATCGACTTCGCGTACCACATCCACTCCGAGCTCGGGCATCGCTGCCGAGGCGCCAAGGTCAACGGCGCGATGGTGCCGTTGAACACGCCGCTCGCGAACGGGCAGACCGTCGAGATCATTTCCACGAAGATCGGCGGACCGAGCCGGGACTGGCTGAACGCGGACCTGGGCTTCCTGAAGAGCGCGCGCTCCCGGGCCAAGGTGCGGCAGTGGTTCAACGCGCTCGAGCTCGCGCAGTCTGTTGCGACGGGGCGCGAACTGGTCGAGAAGGAACTGCAGCGCCTCGGGAAGACCGCGGTGAAGCTCGACGACCTGGCCAAGCGGCTGGGGTTTGACAAGGTCGACGAGCTCTGCGCGGCGGCGACCAAGGAGGAGTTCAGCCTGCGGTCGATCGAGCAGGCGCTCGCGCCCGCCGTTACCGGGCCCGAGCTGACCCCGGGCCTGCTGGTCGGCAAGCCGAAGGAGGCGCCGGCGGGCAAGGGCAAGGTGCTGGTCGTCGGTGTCGATTCGCTGCTGACCCAGCTCGGCCGCTGCTGCCGCCCGGCGCCGCCCGACGAGATCGTCGGCTACGTGACGCGCGGTCGCGGCGTCTCGATCCATCGCGTCAACTGTTCGAACCTGCTGGCCCTGACGCAGCGCGAGCCCGAGCGCGTGGTCGAAGTGGCCTGGGGGCAGCAGGCCAATGCGCTCTACCCGGTCGAACTGCTGCTGATGGCGCAGGACCGCCAGGGACTGCTGCGCGACATCTCGGAGGTGTTCTCGCGCGAGAAGATCAACGTGATCGGCGTGAACACGGGCAGCGCGAAGGGCGAGGCGAGGATGCTGTTCACGGTCGAGGTCGGCAGCGCGGCCGACGTCAGCCGGGTGCTCGCGCTGGTGCGCGAGGTCAAGGGCGTGTTCGCTGCGCGGCGCCGATAGGCGGCGCCTCGACCGCCCGATGGCTGCTGATATACTTCTTTCCTTTCAGGCGCGTAGCTCAGCTGGTTAGAGCACCACCTTGACATGGTGGGGGTCGTTGGTTCGAGTCCAATCGCGCCTACCAAACACAGCAACGAGAGGCCGAACCATGACGTTCCGAACTACGTTCACCGGCAGCTGAGCCCCGGGACGAGTTCGCCTTTCGAAGGAAAAAGTGCGGCCTCGACCGCACTTTTTTTTTGCCAAGGACCTCCAGATGGTTTCGATTCGATTGCCCGACGGCTCCAGCCGTTCCTACGACCACCCGGTGACGGTCGCCGAGGTGGCCGCCTCCATCGGGCCGGGCCTCGCCAAGGCGGCGGTGGCCGGCCGCGTCGACGGCAAGGTGGTCGACACGTCCCACCGCATCGAACAGGATGCCGAGGTCGCGATCGTGACGGACCGGGACGCGGACGGCCTCGAGGTGCTCCGGCACTCGACGGCGCACCTGCTCGCGTATGCGGTGAAGGAACTCTTCCCCGATGCGCAGGTGACGATCGGCCCGGTCATCGACAACGGCTTCTACTACGACTTCGCCTACAAGCGCGCCTTCACGCCGGAGGACCTCGACGCGATCGAGAAGAAGATGGCCGAACTGGCGAAGAAGGACGAGCCGGTCGTTCGCGAAGTGTGGAAGCGCGACGACGCCGTGAAGTTCTTCGAGTCGATCGGCGAGAGGTACAAGGCCGAGATCATCGCGTCGATCCCGGCCAACGAGGACATCTCTCTCTATCGGGAGGGCGGGTTCATCGACCTGTGCCGTGGCCCCCACGTGCCGTCGACGGGGAAACTCAAGGTCTTCAAGCTGATGAAGGTCGCCGGCGCCTACTGGCGCGGTGACAGCGCGAACGAGCAGTTGCAGCGCATCTACGGCACGGCCTGGGGCAAGAAGGAAGACCAGGACGCGTACCTGAAGATGCTCGAGGAGGCCGAGAAGCGCGACCACCGCAAGCTCGGCAAGGAACTCGACCTGTTCCACTTCCAGGAAGAGGCGCCCGGCCTGATCTTCTGGCACCCGAAGGGCTGGGCGATCTGGCAGGCGGTCGAGCACTACATGCGGCAGGTGTACCGCGACAACGGCTACGACGAGGTCAAGGCGCCGCAGATCCTCGATCGCACGCTGTGGGAGAAGTCGGGGCACTGGGAGAAGTACCGCGAGAACATGTTCACGACCGAGTCGGAGAACCGGTACTACGCGCTCAAGCCCATGAACTGCCCGGGGCACATCCAGATCTACAACGCGAACCTGCACAGCTACCGCGAACTGCCGCTGCGCTACGGCGAGTTCGGCGCGTGCCACCGCAACGAGTCCTCGGGTTCGCTGCACGGGCTGTTCCGGGTGCGCGGCTTCACCCAGGACGATGGCCACATCTTCTGCACGGAAGACCAGATCCTGGACGAGTGCGTGGCGTACACGTCGCTGCTGCAGACGGTCTACCGCGACTTCGGATTCGAGCACATCCTCTACAAGGTCTCGACGCGGCCGGAGATGCGCATCGGCTCGGACGAGGTCTGGGACAAGGCCGAGGCCGCCCTGATGGAGTCGCTGAAGCGCTCCGGCGTCGAGTTCGCGATTTCTCCGGGCGACGGCGCCTTCTACGGGCCGAAGATCGAGTACACCCTGAAGGACGCCATCGGCCGTGAGTGGCAGTGCGGCACGATGCAGGTCGACTTCTCGATGCCGAGCCGGCTTGGCGCCGAGTACGTGGCCGAGGACAACAGCCGCAAGACGCCGGTGATGCTGCACCGGGCCATCGTCGGCTCGATGGAGCGATTCATCGGGATGCTGATCGAGAACCACGCCGGGGCCATGCCGCCGTGGCTGGCGCCGGTCCAGGTTGCGGTCGCCAACATCTCCGAAGGGCAGGCCGATTACGCCGAGAGCGTTGTCCAAACGCTGAAAAAACAAGGCTTTAGGGCCGAGGTGGATTTGCGCAATGAGAAGATCACCTATAAAATCCGCCAGCTTAGCCTGCAGAAAGTTCCGTACATCCTCGTCGTCGGGGAAAAGGAGAAGCAGGCTGTGTCGGAAGAAATGCGGGTGGCCGTGCGAGCCCGTGGTGGCGTGGATCTGGGCGTGATGCCCCTGTCCGCCTTCGCCGAGCGTCTGTCGACGGACGTTCGCGAACGCCGCAACGTGGTGGGCGCGGCCTAGTTTTTAATCTTCGGAGAAGACAACCATCGCTAAAGACAGTGGCCACCGGATCAACGGTGAAATCAATACGCCGGAGATACGTCTCGTCGGTATCGAAGGTGAAGCGCTCGGTGTGGTGAAGCTTCAGGACGCGTTTCGCATGGCCGAGGAAGCGCAGGTTGATCTGGTCGAGATTGCTCCAACGGCCGTGCCGCCGGTCTGTCGACTGATGGACTACGGCAAGTTCAAGTACCAGGAGCAGAAGAAGGCCCACGAGGCCAAGCAGAAGCAAAAGCAGATTCAGATCAAGGAAGTCAAGTTCCGTCCCCAGACGGACGACAACGACTACCAGACGAAGCTGCGGAACCTGGTGCGGTTCCTCGAAGAGGGCGACAAGGCGAAGATCACGTTGCGGTTCCGGGGGCGCGAGATGGCGCACCAGGAATTCGGCTACAAGCTGCTCGAGCGGCTGCGCGACGACCTCGTGGCGCTGTCGGTGGTGGAGTCGATGCCGCGACTGGAAGGCCGGCAGATGGTGATGGTGCTGGCACCGAAGAAGAAGAAATAGGTTTCGCAGCGCCGCGCTGGCTGGACTGGGCGGGGCGAGGCAGCAGGAGGCCGGCGACGAAGGTCGGCGGCCATGACAGCGATAGCCGCCGACGAGCTCGGTGGCAATACAAGTGAAGGCGGGCTCCGAAGTCTCCGCAAGGAGCGCCTGCCGACATCCAAGAAAGGGACGGCCCACGATGCCGAAGATGAAGACGAAGAAGAGCGCTGCGAAGCGCTTCGAGATCCGCCCCGGCGGCTCGATCAAGCGGGGACAGGCGTTCAAGCGCCACATCCTCACGAAGAAGACCACCAAGGCCAAGCGTCACCTGCGCGGCGCCGTCACGCTGCACGAGGCAGACGTGAAGTCGGTGCGTCGCATGATGCCGTACGCGTAAGGGGAGACGACCATGCCAAGAGTCAAACGTGGTGTAACCGCCCGCGCGCGGCACAAGAAGGTCCTGGCGAAGGCCGCCGGCTTCACGCGGCGCCGCAATAACGTCTTCCGCGTGGCCAAGGAAGCGGTGATGAAAGCGGGGCAGTACGCCTACCGCGATCGCCGCAACAAGAAGCGCGTCTTCCGCGCCCTCTGGATCGCCCGCATCAACGCGGCGGTGCGCGAGCACGGAATCACGTACAGCGCCTTCATGAACGGGCTCAACAAGGCCGAGATCGGGCTGGACCGCAAGGTGCTCGCCGACATGGCCGTGCTCGACAAGCCGGGTTTTGCGGCGGTCGTCGACAAGGTCAAGGCCACGCTCGCCGCCTGATTGCGCGACTGATCGTTTTGGGGCCGCCCGCGCGGCCCGAGACATTCCGAACGGGGCCTGCGAACACGGGCCCCGTTCTTTTTTCCTCACTCGGAACACATGTCGTCAGACCTCGATCAACTGGTGGCCGAAGCCGGCGCCGCATTCGCCGCGGTGACGCAGCCCGCGGCGCTCGAAAACGAGAAGGCGCGGTTCCTCGGCAAGTCGGGCGCGATCACCGAGCGCCTGAAGGGCCTCGGCAAACTCGCGCCCGAAGAGAAGCGTGAGCAGGGCGCGCGCATCAACGCCGCCAAGGAAGCGATCGAGCGGTTGCTCGCCGACCGGCGCCAGGCGCTGGCCGACGCACAGTTGGCCGAGCGCCTGGCGGCCGAGTCGATCGACGTGACGCTGCCCGGTCGCCGGCGCAGCCCGGGCGGCATCCATCCCGTCGCCCGGACCTGGATCCGCATCGAGGAAATCTTCCACTCGATCGGATTCGACGTCGCCGACGGTCCCGAGATCGAGAACGACTGGTACAACTTCACGGCGCTGAACAGCCCCGAGAACCATCCGGCGCGCTCGATGCAGGACACGTTCTACGTCGACGCGAACGACGCGCACGGCAAGCCGCTGCTGCTGCGCACGCACACGAGCCCGATGCAGGTGCGCTACGCGCGCATGCACACGCCGCCGATCAAGGTGATCGCGCTCGGGCGGACCTACCGGGTCGACAGCGATGCGACCCACTCGCCGATGTTCCATCAGGTCGAGGGCCTGTGGATCGACGAGAACATCAGCTTCGCGGACCTGAAGGCGGTCTACACGGACTTCCTGCGCTGCTTCTTCGAGACGGACGACCTGGTCGTCCGCTTCCGGCCGTCGTACTTTCCGTTCACCGAGCCGTCGGCCGAGATCGACATGATGTTCACCAGCGGACCGGGGAAGGGCCAGTGGCTCGAGATCTCGGGTTCCGGGCAGGTGCATCCCAACGTGGTGCGCAACTTCGGGCTCGATCCCGAGCGCTACATCGGCTTCGCGTTCGGTTCGGGCATCGAGCGGCTGGCGATGCTGCGCTATGGCATCGACGACCTGCGGATCTTCTTCGAAGGCGACCTGCGCTTCCTGAAGCAGTTCAACTAGGGCGCGGAGACGAACATGCAATTCTCGGAACAGTGGCTGCGCCAGTACGCGAACCCGGCGATCGGCAGCGATGAACTGGCGCATCGCCTGACGATGAGCGGACTCGAGGTGGAAGAGTCGGTGCCCGTGGCGCCGCCGTTCAGCGGGATCGTCGTGGCCCGCGTGCTCGCGGTGGCCAAGCACCCGAACGCGGACAAGCTGACCGTGTGCGAGGTGGACGCCGGCACGGGCGCGAAGCTCACCATCGTGTGCGGCGCGCCTAACGTGGCGGCCGGGCTGCGCGTGCCGTGCGCGCTCGAAGGCGCGGTGCTGCCGGGCGACTTCCGCATCAAGCGCACGACGATGCGCGGCGTGGAGTCGCAGGGAATGCTGTGCTCGGCGCGCGAACTCGGACTGTCGGAGGACCACAGCGGCCTGATGATCCTCGACGCCGACGCGCCCATCGGCCAGGACATCCGGGCGGCACTCGACCTCGACGACCGCAAGCTGACGATCAAGCTCACACCGAACCGGGCGGACTGCCTGAGCGTGGTCGGCGTCGCGCGCGAAGTGGCAGCCATCACGGGCGCGGCGCTCCAGCTGCCGGCGTTCGATCCGGTCGCGCCGCAGATCGACGACCGCCTGCCGGTCCGGGTCGAGGCGCCCGACCTGTGCGGCCGTTTCTCCGGGCGCGTGATCCGCGGCGTGGATGCCCGCGCGCCGACGCCGGACTGGATGAAGCAGCGCCTCGAGCGCAGCGGCCAGCGGCCGATCTCCGCGCTGGTCGACATCTCCAACTACGTGATGCTGGAACTCGGACGTCCGTCGCACGTGTTCGACCTCGACAAGGTGACGCGCGGGCTGACGGTCCGGTGGGGCCGCGCCGGCGAGCAACTGGTCCTGCTGAACGGGCAGACGGTGGCGGTCGACGCAGGCGTCGGCGTGATCTGCGACGACGCGGGCGTGGAAGCGATGGCCGGCATCATGGGCGGCGACGCCACCGCGGTGTCGCTCGACACGCGCAACGTCTACGTCGAGGCGGCGTTCTGGTGGCCCGACTCGATCCGCGGCCGCGCGCGCCGCTACAACTTCTCGACCGACGCGGCGCACCGCTTCGAGCGCGGCGTCGACTTTGCCACGACCGTCGACCACCTCGAGTACATCACGCGCCTGATCCTCGACATCTGCGGCGGGCAGCCAGGCCCGGTCGACGACACCATGCTCGCCCTGCCGGAGCGCAGGCCGGTGGCGATGCGGGTCGAACGCTGCCGCCGGGTGCTTGGCATCCCGATCGAGGCACGGGACATGGCCGACGCCTTCCGGCGGCTGGGCCTCGCGTTTGAAGAGGAGCCAGATCGTTTCGTCGTCACGCCGCCGTCGTACCGCTTCGACCTCGAGATCGAGGAAGACCTGATCGAGGAAGTCGCGCGCCTGTTCGGCTTCGAGCGCATCCCGGCCGACCCGCCGCGTGCCGCGGCGCAGATGCAGATGCGCCGCGAAGCGCGGCGCTCCATGCACGACGTCCGGCGGGTGCTCGCGCGCGACGGCTACCAGGAGCTGGTGAACTACTCGTTCGTCGACGCGGCCTGGGAGCAGGACTTCGCGGGCAACCCGGATCCGATCCGCGTCCTGAACCCGATCGCCAGCCAGATGTCCGTGATGCGGACGACGCTGCTCGGCGGCCTGGTCGCGGTCCTGGGCTACAACCTGAACAGGAAGCAGGACCGCGTGCGCCTCTTCGAAGTCGGCCGCGTGTTCATGCGGGATCCCGAGGTGCCCGATGGGCCGCTCTCCGTGCGGGGGATCGCACAACCGACCGTCGTGTCCGGGCTCGCCTATGGGCCGGCGGACGACGAGCAGTGGGGCGTGGCGAGCCGCGATGTCGACTTCTACGACGTCAAGGGCGATGTCGAACGGCTGTTCGCGCCCGTGCCCGTGCGCTTCGTCCGCGCGGAGCATCCGGCCCTGCATCCGGGACGCAGTGCTTTCGTTGAAGCAGACGGCGCGACCGTCGGCTTCGTCGGCGAACTGCACCCTCGGTTGCAGCAGAAGTACGAACTGCCAAAAGCCGCGGTCGTGTTCGAACTGGATCTGGCGCCGCTGCTGGTGCGCCCGCTGCCCCGTTTCAGCCCCGTGTCGAAGTTCCAGCCGGTGACGCGGGACATCTCGATCACCGTCGACGAGGCCCTTCCGGTCGCGGCGATCGAGGACGCGGTGGCGGCGATGTCGACCGCGGACGGCCGCCTGTCGGCGCTCCGCGAGTTTCGCCTGTTCGACGTGTATCGTCCCCGAGGCGATTCAAGCAAAGTCGCCGAAGCGAGTGCTAACGCCTTGTTAAATAAAGAGAAGAGCCTTGCGTTCCGGATTGTTCTGCAAGATACTGAACGCCCCCTGAACGACGACGATGCAGAGGCTGCTGTTAGCGCGGTCGTCGAGGGGCTCGAGAAACAGTGCGGAGCGCGGTTGCGCCGATAGACCAGGCATGCAGGACGATCCTCACACCACTCCCGGCTTCAAGCTGCCGGACGCCGCTCGCGCGGACACGTCCCATGACGACGCTGCCGAGCGCGGCGCGAAGACGATGACGAAGGCCGAACTCGCCGAGGCCCTGTTCGACCGCCTGGGCCTGAACAAGCGCGAGGCCAAGGACATGGTCGACGGCTTCTTCGACGAGATCCGCCAGGCGCTCGAGCGCGGCGAGTCGGTGAAACTGTCCGGGTTCGGCAATTTCCAGTTGCGCGACAAGCCGCAGCGGCCGGGCCGCAATCCCAAGACGGGCGAGGAGATCGCGATCACGGCGCGGCGGGTGGTGACCTTCCATGCCAGCCAGAAGCTGAAGGCGGCTGTCGCCCGGGCGACCGGCGTCCACTGACGGCGGCACGCCGTCGTTCCTCGCCTCGCTCCTGAACCATGCAGCGCTCCGAAGCCCCGGTGGTCCTGCCGCCGATCCCGGCCAAGCGCTACTTCACCATCGGCGAGGTCAGCGAACTGTGCGGCGTGAAGCCGCACGTGCTGCGCTACTGGGAGCAGGAGTTCACGCAGCTGAAGCCGGTCAAGCGGCGCGGCAACCGCCGCTACTACCAGCACCACGAAGTGCTGCTCGTGCGCCGCATCCGCGAACTGCTGTACGAGCAGGGCTTCACGATCAACGGCGCGCGCAACCGGCTCGACGAGAACGAGCGCTCGCCGCGGGCCCACGCGCGCGCCAACGGCAACGGCAAGCACGCCGAGGGCCTCGATATCGCAGCGATCCGCAAAGAAGTCGAGTCCATCCGCAAAATCCTGCGTGGCGAGTAGCCCGGCACGGATATAATCGCGGCCTTCGGGGCGTAGCGCAGCCTGGTAGCGCACTTGCATGGGGTGCAAGGGGTCGCGAGTTCGAATCCCGCCGTCCCGACCAATGAAATCAACGGGTTAGCTCTCACAAGGGGCTGACCCGTTTTCTCTTTCTGGGCCCCTGGCAACAGAATGGGCAACAGAATTCTTCAGCGCTGGGCGGGACACGGTTCATTGCATCAGCGCGAATTGAGCGCTTTCTCGGCAGAAGCGAGAACTTCGAGCACCGCGTCGAACTCCGGCGGCGACTGCAGGAACATCGCGCGCATCTGCGCATAGTCGCGAGCGAGCGCCGGAAGTCTGGCCGTCGGTGGAAGCAGTCGAAACGTCCCCGGCCTCGCGAGGTCATAGCGTGCCCACTGGCGAGCGAACACACGGCTCTTCCACACGACTACTCGTGCGCACAACGCACGG